>JAYZYW010000056.1:0-9450 GCA_036139835.1 Bacteroidota bacterium | reverse complement strand
GAAAAGAATAAATTTAGATTAAAAGGAACTTATGAATCTTCATCAGGAGCTGAAATCAGATTGAATGCTATGAATGTCCCTGCAGGGTCAGTTACAGTAACTGCGGGCTCACAAAAGCTAGTAGAAAATCAAGATTATACGGTAGACTATATGCTTGGGCGCGTAACAATTATTAATGATGGAATATTAAGTTCAGGAGTCCCTATAAAAATTTCATTGGAGAATAACTCTATGTTTGGCATTCAGAATAAAACATTAATTGGTATACATGCTGATTATGAGATCAATAAAGATCTTTTGATAGGAGCGACTATGCTTAGATTAAGTGAACGACCTTACACTCAAAAAATTAATTCAGGACAAGAACCCATTTCGAATACAATTTGGGGCTTAGACGCAAATTATCAAACTGAAGTCCCTTGGCTTACAACTGCAATTGATAAATTGCCTTTTATTGAAACAAAAGCAAAATCAAGATTTATTGCAACTGGAGAGTTTGCGCACCTTATACCAGGGCACCACAAGGCTGTTGGAGAGGATGGAGTTTCATATATTGATGATTTTGAAGCTAGCAGAACATCTATTGATATAAAAAATATGGGCACTTGGAAATTGGCAAGCATACCTCAAGGACAAGAAGATTTGTTTGAAAATTCTAATGAAAATAATGACCTAATTCTAGGATATAAAAGAGCTAAGTTAGCTTGGTACACTATTGATCCTTTATTTTTCAGGAGCACTTCAATTACACCTCCGAATGTAAATAAGACTTTAAGTTTAGCTAATGGTAATTCAATTCCACAACAATCTTATCATTATTCGCGAGAGGTATTAGAAACAGAAGTTTTTCCAAATAAAGACCCTAATTTAGGGAGTCAAATAACAAACTTATCAGTGTTAGATATTGCATACTATCCTCAGGAGAGAGGGCCGTATAATTACACAATTAATGGTATTAGTAGTGAGGGGAAGTTGATAAATCCAAATTCTAGCTGGGCAGGCATGATGCGTAAGTTAGAAACAAATGATTTCGAAGCTGCAAATATTGAGTTTGTAGAGTTTTGGATGATGGATCCCTTTAATGATGAGGACGGTTTCAGTAATCATTCAGGAGGGGATATGTATATTCAACTTGGAAATATATCGGAAGATGTTTTAAAAGATGGGTATAAAAGTTTTGAGAATGGATTGCCAACATCTTCAACAGTTGAAGATGTTGATACAACAGCTTGGGGAAGAGTTCCAACAAATTTTTCTATAGTTGAGGCATTTGATAATGACCCAACATCAAGAGAGTATCAAGATGTCGGTCTTGATGGATTAAGCACAGTAGATGAGAAATTATTTTTTGACTCAGTTTATATCCAACCATTACTTTCTGTTTATGGAGCCACTTCTTTTGCTTATGAAAATGCAATAAATGACCCTTCTGCTGACAACTTTCATTATTTTAGAGGTAGTGATTTTGATAGTCAATCAACATCAATTTTAGATAGATATAAGGATTTTAATAATATGGATGGAAATTCAGTGACAACAGAAAATTCTCCGGAAAGCTATCCTACTGCTGCATCATCACAGCCTAACACTGAAGATCTAAATGGTGATCATACTTTAAGTGAAACAGAAAGTTACTTCCAATATAAAGTTAGGCTAGAACCTGATGAAATGCTTGTTGGACAGAATTATATTTCCGATGTATTAGAAACATCAGTAAAAACTGAAAATGGAGCTAATAGAAATATTAAATGGTATCAATTTAGAGTCCCTATTTATCAGCCAGACAAGGTTGTTGGTAGTATCAGAGACTTTAAATCTATCAGATTTATGCGATTAGCTCTTACTGATTTTAGCCAACCCATTATTTGTCGTTTTGCAACATTTGAGCTAATAAGAGGAGAGTGGAGAAGATATAATTTTTCACTTGAAGAGCCCGGAGAATATATTCCTATTGATGAAGAAGACGCTACTACTTTTGATGTTTCAGCTGTAAATATTGAAGAAAATGGAAATAGAAGTCCTATAAAGTATATATTACCACCTGGAATTGTACAAGAACTTGATAATACAACTACTACTCAAAGACAGCAAAATGAACAATCCTTAGTATTAAAGGTATGTAATTTAAAAGATGGGGATTCTAGAGCAACTTACAAAACATCAGATCTTGATTTGAGAACTTATAAGAGAATTAAAATGTTCGTACATGCAGAAGGAGAAATAGATGATTTAAATAATGGTGATTTATCTTGTTTCTTACGATTAGGAACGGATTTTTCGGCTAACTATTATGAATATGAAATTCCATTAACTCCTACTACACATGGAGCAACTAGCGCAAATGATATTTGGCCATTACAAAATGAGATTAATATTGCTTTTGAAATTTTTCAACAAGCAAAACAAGATAGAAATTATAATAATTTGGATGTGTCATCACCTTATATAAAGTATACAAGTGGAGGTAAAGTTACAGTGGTAGGAAACCCTAATTTAGCTCAGGTAAAAACTATTATGATCGGGGTAAGGAATCCGAAAAAGAAATCTATGGAAGATACTGATGATGGTTTATCAAAGTGCGGCCAGATTTGGGTAAACGAATTGCGACTTACAGAATTTGATGAGCAAGGTGGTTGGGCTGCAAATAGTAGAATTACAGCACGATTAGCTGATTTTGGTAATGTTACCTTATCAGGAAATATGAGCACTATTGGTTTTGGAAGTATTGAGAAAAAAGTAAATGACCGCCAAAAATATAATTCCTATCAGTATGATTTTTCTTCTACATTTGATTTAGGACAATTTTTTTCTGAGGATTTTGGTCTAAAAGTACCAATGTATATTGGCAGATCCCAAGCCATACAAACCCCTCAGTACAACCCTCTTGACCCTGATATTCTTTTAAGAACATCATTAAAAGCTTTAGATAGTAAAATAGAGAAAGACTCTCTTAAAAATATTACTCAAGATTATGTGCAAAGGAAGAGTATTAACTTTACAAATGTGAGAAAAATAAAAATTCAGAAAAAAGGAGAAGCCCCTAAAAAACAGAAAGTATATGATGTAGAGAATTTTACAATGTCTTATTCGAAAAATAAAACTTTTATAAGAAATATTAATACCGAATACAACAGCACTGTAAACTATAGGGGAGCATTAACTTATAACTATAATACTCAACCCAAAAACATCAAGCCTTTTGCTAAGATTAAGTTTCCAAAATCAGCGTATTTTAATCTTATAAAAGATTTTAATTTCAATACTATGCCAAAATCTTTTTCTTTTAGAACAGATATTGACAGGAATTACAACACAACAAAATTGAGAAATTTGAGTAATTCCAATATGATTATTCTCCCTACTTATAATAAATTTTTTAGTTGGAATAGATCATATGAGTTAAAGTATGATTTAATGCGAACATTAAAATTAGATTTTGCCGTAAATCAAAAAGCAAATATTGATGAACCGGCAGGAACGCTTGATAAATCAGATTCTTTTTACAAAGAAAAAATGGATACTATTTGGAATAATGTTTGGAATTTTGGTAGAGTAACTAACTATCATCAAACTTTTGGAATGAATTATCAAGTCCCTTTAAATAAGATTCCTGTTATAAATTTCATTTCATTAAATACAAGGTATAATGCTAACTATGATTGGACAGCGGCTTTGCCGGCTATTTCCCATTTAGGGAACACTATTCAAAATACCAATTCTAAACAATATAATGGACAAATTAATTTTACAACATTATATAATAAAGTGCCATATTTTAAGAAAATAAACCAAGGAAGTAGTAGAAGAGGAGGGAGAAATAGTGTTAGAAATAGACAGGAGCAAGAAGAAACTGACGGGGAGAAGAAAAATAAATTTGAATTTTTAAAACATATTACTCGTTTTGCATTGGGAGTAAAAAATATAGCGATTAATTATTCTGAAAATCAAGGCACATTTTTGCCAGGCTATCTCAATCAATCAAAAGTGTTGGGGCAAGATTGGGCTCAATTATCTCCAGGGCTACCATTTGCTTTTGGAAGCCAAAAAGATATTAGATCAACAGCAGGAAGAAATGGCTGGATATCAAAAAGTACAGCACTTAACACCATGTATAAAACGAATTCATCAGAGAATTTAACTTTTAGAAGTACTGTTGAACCAATTAAGCAATTTAAAATAGAGTTAACTGCTAATAAGACAACATCTACTAATAATACAGAGTATTATAAATGGGATGATGAGATTGATAATTTTAACTCTTTTAGTCCAACAGAAACAGGGAGTTTTAGCATTTCTTTTATTTCTTGTTGGACAGCCTTTAGAGGCGATAATGATAACAATGAGTCTCACACATTTAATAACTTTAGACATTATAGAAATAATATTTCCAAGCAATTAGCAGCAAATAATCCTAATTTTAATGGAGGTATTGACCCTATTACTGGTTATCCTACAGAGTATGCTAATAATGATACTATCTTGACTGGTGGTTACGGTGCAACTTCACAAGAGGTTATGATCCCTGCATTTTTGGCGGCTTACAGTGGAAGAGACCCTTCTAATTCAAAGTTAACCGCTTTTCCGTTAATACCTTTACCAAATTGGAGAATTACTTATGACGGTTTTATAAAGATCCCTTATATTAAAAAGAGATTCAAACAATTTACAATTGGACATGCTTATCGCTCTACTTATTCTGTTGGTTCATATCAAACGAATCTTCTTTATAGAAATGGTGACGAGATAAATATGAACAATATGAGTTATCATGTTTCTCGTGAAATTTCTCAGGTTACAATTAATGAGCAGTTTAGTCCCCTTTTTAAAATAGACATGACTTGGAAAAATAGTCTTTTAACTAAAGTTGAAGTTAAAAAGTCAAGAGTTCTAGCTTTATCTTTAGCCAATAATCAGTTAACAGAAACCGGCTCTCAAGAATATGTAATTGGTGTTGGCTATCGAATTAAAGACGTTGAGTTTAAAATGTTTTCAAGGGGAAGAGGTAAAAACATTTCAAGTGATTTGGATTTAAAATTAGATTTTAATTTGATGAATAATAAAACCATTATTAGAAAAGTAATTGAAGATGTAGAGCAAATAACTATGGGGCAACAGTTAATAAAAATTAAATTCTCAGCTGATTATGTAGTAAATCAGAGATTAAATATTAAAGCTTTTTATGATAGAGTGATTACAAATCCTTTTGTTTCTACAACTTTTCCTAGCGCTATTACAAATGTAGGATTTAGCCTGAGATTTACCTTAGCGGGATAATTTTGCTTACCAATAAAAAAATGTATTTTTGACAAAAATTTAATGTTAGATGGAATTTTCAAAGGAATTAAGATATAGTAAAGATCATGAATGGTTGAAGGTTGAAGGCGATGTTGCTTATATTGGCATAACAGAATTTGCACAAGGAGAGTTAGGTGATATTGTGTTTGTTGATGTCGATACTGAAGGAGAAAAACTTGAAAAAGAAGAAGTTTTTGGTTCAATTGAAGCAGTGAAAACGGTGTCAGATTTATTTATGCCAATAAGTGGGGAGGTTTTAGCGTTTAATAAGAAGTTAGAAAGCGAACCAGCATTAATTAATTCAGATCCATATGGAGATGGGTGGATCATTAAAATTGCAGTTTCTGATTCTAGTGAATTAGATGTGCTTTTAGATGCTGATAAATATAAGGAGCTAATAGGTTAAAAAATAATATATGGAACCAAAAAAAAATCCTGAAATAAGTTTAGAAAAGAAGAAGGGGCTTTTCTTTCAGATAGGCCTTATTGTTACTCTTATAATTGTACTTGGGGCTTTTGAGTGGAAAAGTTATGAAAAAGTTGATTATAATTTAGGGCAATTAAATCTTGATGATTTGGAAGAGGAAATCATTCCTATTACCAAACAAGAAATAAAACCTCCACCTCCACCTCCACCTCCACCTGAGGTTATTGAAATTGTTGAGGATGAAGTTGAAATTGAGGAAGAATTAGAAATTGAGGATACTGAATCGGATGAAGATGAAATGATTGATATTGAGGAAGAATCTGATGAAGAATTTTTTATGGTTGTAGAAAATATGCCAGAATTTCCTGGAGGAGATTTAGGTCTTATGAACTATATTAAGAAGAATGTAAAATATCCGCCAATTGCTAAGGAATATAATATTACAGGTAAGGTTTATGTCAGTTTTATTGTAGATAAATCAGGCTCAGTTACTAATGTGAAAATTGTAAGAGGAGTAGATAAAAATTTAGATGCAGAGGCTGTTAGAGTCGTCAAGTCATTACCTAAATACAAGGCTGGAACGCAGAGAGGAAGAGCTGTTAGAGTAATGTTTACTATTCCAATTAACTTTACACTCAACTAACTTTTGGGTTTTTATGGCCCTGCTTTAATCTCCACACATGTCTTCAGGTTTTACCCAAGAATTAAATTCTTCAGCAGTTAAGTATCCTAAATTAATGCTTTCTTCTTTTAAGGTTGTTCCATTTTGATGAGCTATTTTAGCAATTTTTGCGGCCTTTTCATATCCAATTTTGGTGTTTAATGCAGTTACTAGCATTAAAGAATTATCTAAATTCTTTTTTAAGTTATTGTGATTTGGTTCAATTCCAATTGCACAATTAATATCAAAAGATATGCACACATCTCCAATTAATCTTGCTGATTGTAAAAAGTTTGCAGCCATAACCGGCTTAAATACATTTAATTCATAATGCCCTTGCATTCCGCTAATTGATATTGTAGCATCATTGCCAATAACTTGTGCACAAACCATTGTCATGGCTTCACACTGTGTTGGATTTACTTTTCCAGGCATAATAGAAGATCCAGGTTCATTTGAAGGAATAATAATTTCTCCAATTCCACTTCTTGGTCCTGAGGCTAACATTCTTATGTCATTAGCAATTTTGTTTAAAGAAACGGCTACTTGTTTTAAGGCACCATGACTTTCCACTATAGCATCATGTGCAGCAAGTGCTTCAAATTTATTTTCTGCCGTAATAAAAGGAAGTCCTGTAAAGTTAGCAATATATTTTGCCACTAACTTAGAATATCCTTTAGGTGTATTTATTCCTGTTCCAACTGCTGTTCCCCCAAGGGCTATTTCTGATAAATGACTTAAAGTGTTTTTTAGTGCTTTTAATCCGTGATCTAATTGTGAAACATAGCCAGAAAATGCTTGTCCTAATGTAAGTGGAGTTGCGTCCATTAAATGTGTTCTTCCAATTTTAATGACATTCATAAATTCTTTTGATTTTGAATTAAGCGTATTTCTCAATTGCTCTATTCCTGGAATTGTTGTTTCAACCATCATTTTGTAAGAAGCAATATGCATCCCTGTTGGAAAAGTGTCATTTGAACTTTGTGATTTATTTACATCATCATTTGGATGAATTGTTTTTTCAGAATTTTCTAAATCCCCTCCATTTATTACATGAGCTCTGTTTGCAATTACTTCATTAATATTCATATTACTTTGTGTGCCACTTCCGGTTTGCCAAATTACTAAAGGAAATTGATCATTATGTTTTCCCTCCAAAATTTCCTTACATACTTTTGAAATTACATCTCTTTTTTCTGATGAAAGAACACCTAATTCACAATTAGTATGCGCTGCTGCCTTTTTTAAATAAGCAAAGCCATAGATGATTTCTAAAGGCATACTTGCATCACAACCTATTTTAAAATTGTTTATACTTCTTTGAGTTTGCGCTCCCCAGTATTTATCCACAGGAACCTTTACTTCTCCCATAGTATCTTTTTCTATTCTATATTTCATCTTAAAATGTTTTGATATTCTTATTTCTTGTTGTTTCTTTGTGTAAAATTACTAATTATGAAATTCCTAGGCTTTTTAATCTTTGTTTTTGTTTTCTTAATGGCTTTTTGGTGTCTTCTTTTTCTTACTAGTGTTATTCCATATTTTATTTATGTTTGGCTTAAGGAGGGAAAATTAGAAAACAATCAAATTCCTAGCTAAATAACTCTAGTACATTCTCCGGCGGCGTTCCTATTATTGCTTTTTTATTAGTTGTTACAATTGGTCTTTTTATTAATTTTGGATTATTAATTAAGGCATTAATTATTTCATCGTTATTTATTTCTTTACCTTTATAATTTTCTTTCCAAATTGATTCTTGAATCCTTACAAGTTCAATTGGTTTTATATTTAGTTGTGATAAAAGTAACGTTATTTCTTCAAATGTAAGTGGATTCTTAAAGTATTCAATAATTTTAAACTCTGAAGTCTTGCTCTCAACTATTGCTAGTGTTTGCCTACTTTTACTACATCTTGGATTATGATATATTTTTATTGTCATTATTTTTGACCAAATTCCATTAAATATGATTTGATAAAAGGGTTTATGTCTCCATCTAAAACAGCATCAGGGTTTGAGCTTTCATAATTTGTTCTTAAATCTTTCACCATTTTATATGGGTGAAGCACATAATTTCTTATTTGAGATCCCCATTCTATTTTTTTCTTCGTTACATTAAGTTTTTCTTTTTCCTCTTGTATTTTTCGTATTTCTAATTCATAAAGTTGTGATTTTAATAGCTGAATTGCTTTTGTTTTATTTTCTAATTGAGACCTTGATTCAGAATTTTCAATGGTAATTCCTGTTGGGGCATGTTTTAGTCGAACAGCAGATTCGGTTTTATTTACCCCCTGTCCTCCAGCGCCACTAGCTCTAAAAGTATCCCATGTTATTTCGGAAGGGTCAATAATTATTTTAATACTATCATCAGCCAAAGGGTAAACAAATACTGATGCAAATGAAGTATGTCGTTTTGCATTTGAGTCAAATGGAGAGATTCGAACTAATCTATGCACGCCATTCTCCCCTTTTAAGTGCCCAAAAGCAAAATCTCCTTCAAATTCTAATGTTATTGATTTAATCCCAACTGGCTCAGCTTTTTGAAGATCTAGAGTTTTTATCTTGTATTCGTTTTTTTCTCCCCACATCATATACATTCGCATAATCATTTCTGCCCAATCTTGACTCTCAGTACCTCCTGCTCCTGGATTTATCATCATTACGGCTGATAAATTATCTTCTTCTGCGCTTAGCATATTTTTAAATTCTAAATCTTCAATTGATGTAATTGTAGATTTTAATTGCAATTCAAGTTCATGGTCTTCTGCATTAAGCTCAAGAAGCACCTGAAGTTCATCTATATTATTAGCAACTAAATTATAAGCTTTTAACCAAATTTTAAGTGAACTTAATTGTTTTAAGATTGCTTCTGCTTCTTTTGGATTTTCCCAAAACCCTGCTGATTGTGTGGTTTTTTCAAGAGTATCTGCATTTTCTTGTCTATTTGAAATGTTAAGAAACTTATACAATTCATCTCGTCTAGATACTAAAGTTTTTAGGTGCTCTTTTGTTACCATAATATAAAAATACTTATTCTTTTAACTCTCTTAATTTATCCCAAACTAAATT
>JAYZYW010000055.1:0-5656 GCA_036139835.1 Bacteroidota bacterium | reverse complement strand
GGTTTGTTTTCAGCGACTCAATGGAAGAATTTTAATAATTATGAAAAAAATCAAGTCCTGCAAAAATATAGACTAGCTTACTTATCAGACAGCTGGGTTAATTGGTGTGAATCTTTAGGAACTGTACTTGCTAATGATGAGATTAAGGAGGGGGTTTCAGAGAGAGGGGGCTTTCCTGTAGAGCAAAAACTAATGAAGCAATGGTCATTACGTATTACAGCGTATGCTGACCGATTATTATCAGGATTAAACAAACTTGACTGGTCCGATTCAATAAAGGAGATACAAAAAAATTGGATTGGAAAGTCAGAGGGTGCAAAAATTAATTTTTTTCTACAAGATTCTACAAAAAAAATAGAGGTATTTACTACAAGACCAGAAACAATCTTTGCGGTTAATTTCATGGTTTTAGCGCCAGAACATACTTTAGTTAATCAAATTACCACGGATGATCATAAGTTATCTGTGAAAAGTTATATTAAAAAAATTAATCTAAAATCTGAAAGGGAAAGACAGGCAGAAAAAAGCATAAGTGGTGTTTTTACAGGTGCTTATGCTTTGCATCCTTTTACAAATCAAAAGATTGCCATTTGGATTAGTGAATATGTTCTTGCTTCTTATGGTACTGGCGCAGTGATGGGAGTACCTTGTGGTGATCAAAGAGATTGGCAATTTGCCACCCATTTTGGTATTGACATCATTAATATTTTTAAAGATATAGATATCAAGGAGCATGCCTATGAAGATAAGGATTTTACATTAGTTAATTCAGGTTTTTTAGATGGATTACAGTATGATGAAGCGACTAAGTTAGTTATGACCAATATTATCAAAGGAGGATTTGGTAATTCAAAGGTCAATTATCGACTAAGGGATGCCGTTTTTAGTAGACAAAGATACTGGGGGGAGCCCTTCCCCGTATATTATAAAAATAATATTCCACATCTGCTTGATGACAATCAATATGTCACATTGCCTATAGTAGATGAATATTTACCAACAGAAAGTGGAGAGCCTCCATTGGCAAGAGCGAATAAAGAAAGTTGGAATATTTTTGAAGGGGAAAGAATGGAGTTCAACGTTATGCCAGGATGGGCTGGAAGCTCCTGGTACTTTTTAAGATATATGGACCCTAAAAATGATTTTGAATTTTGTGCGAAAGAAAAATCTGATTATTGGGGTCAAGTAGACCTTTATATAGGCGGGGCAGAGCATGCTGTTGGACATTTATTATATTCTCGATTTTGGACAAAATTTTTATACGATCGAGAGTTTATATCTTTTGATGAGCCATTTAAAAAAATGATCAATCAAGGCATGATTTTAGGCAGATCCTGCTTTGTGTATCGAATTAAGGATACAAATACATTTGTGAGTTTTGATAAAAGAAAAGAATATGAGACGACAAGACTACATGTTGACATCAATATTGTAGATAATGATTTTTTGAATATCGAAGCTTTTAAAAATTGGAGGCCTGAATATACTGACGCAGAGTTTATATTAAATAATGATGGCAAATATTTATGTGGAAATGAGATTGAAAAAATGTCAAAATCCAAATACAATGTTCAAACTCCAGATCAATTAATAGACAAATTTGGGGCAGACACATTAAGACTTTATGAGATGTTTCTGGGCCCTTTAGAACAGTTTAAGCCTTGGGATACTAAAGGTATAAATGGGGTGCACAATTTTTTAAGGAAATTTTGGAGGTTAGTGCATGATTCAGATAATAATTTTAATGTTTCTCAACAAAAAGCCAGCCAAGAGAGTTATAAGACTTTACATAAAACAATTAAGAAAGTACAACAAGAAATTGAAAGATATTCATTCAATACAGTTGTTAGTACCTTAATGATTTGTATAAATGAATTTTCAGAGCAAAAATGTAATAATAAAGAAATAATTTCTGAATTTACCGTCTTGCTTTCGCCATATGCTCCGCATATTTCAGAAGAAATTTGGGAGAAGTTAGGTAACACAAAATCAGTTACACAGGCCACATTTCCTAAATATAGCGAGAGCTATTTGCTTGAAGAGAAAGTAAATTATCCTGTTTCTTTTAATGGGAAAACACGCTTTACTGTTTCATTGTTAGCGGAGATGACAAAAGACGAGATTCAAGAGGCTGTCATGAAGCATGAAAAAACAGCACACTATTTGGGGGGGGAATCTCCCAAGAAAATTATAATTGTTCCTAAAAAAATTGTGAACATTGTTGTCTAAAATCGATTCGATTGAAATCAATAATCTCTTTTCTTGTATATACTAACATTTGGGTTGCCTTTTGTGTTTTAGCGCTTGCATTAAGCACTGAGATTTTATTAGACTCCACTAATTTTAACATTTCCAAATTTGTTTTTTTGTGTACTATTTTTACTTACAATTTTCAAAGAGTCATTCGAGTTAATAAAGAGGTACACCACCCTCGTAGATCTTGGTTAGAAAAAAACAGAAGGTTAGTACATTTTTTAATGTTGTTTAGTGGGGGATTTAGCTTCTATATCTTTCTTGATTTTAGCGGCATTACTCAGCTAGTTATTATATTATTAGGAATCCTTTGTTGTCTATATCCTTTTACTTTGAGAAGCATCCCCTTTATTAAGATTATCGTCATTGCTTTAGTTTGGTCTATCACTACAATGTTGTTGCTGACTCTTGAAAACAATATTGTAATTTCTTCTAAAGAGATTTTGCATTTAGTTGCACGGTTTTTCTTTGTTTTTGCTATCACTATACCATTTGATATTAGAGATTTAGAGTATGATACTAAAAATATAATCACAATACCGCTATTTTTTGGAATTTATAGATCAAAGCTAATAGCATCTTTTTTGTTATTTATTTCTATTTTAATAGCTGCTTTTCAGTATAATAATAGTAGTTTAATTTTAGCACATTTGCTAGCATTAATTATCCTTTATTTTATAGCTCTAGTATTTGTTTGGAAATCAGATGAAAAAAAGAAGGAGATGTATTTTGCTTTTTGGGGAGAAGGCTTAAGTATTTGTGCCTATTTGTTTTTAGTGATATCACTTTTGATTTCTTAATCATATTGCTTACTTTTACTGCTTTATAAAAAAGCACAAATGGCTAAAGAATCTTCTTCATTACATTATATAAACTACTTAGCATTAGATAAAATATTAGAAGCACAACACCCTTTAAGTGGTAATGGGAAGTCTGCTGCACACGAGGAGATGTTATTTATTATAATACATCAAACTTATGAGCTTTGGTTTAAACAGATTTTACATGAACTAAATTCAGCTGTAGATTTATTTAAAGAGAAAAAAATAGATGAAGATAATGTTGGAGTAATCGTTGGGAGAATGGATAGAGTTAACAAGATTATGACTACGCTGGTAGGGCAATTAGACATTTTAGAGACAATGACATCATTAGACTTCTTAGAATTCCGCAACCATCTTTCACCTGCTTCTGGATTTCAATCTCATCAATTTAGAAAAATAGAAGTTCTGCTTGGACTAAAGATAGACAAAAGGCATCAATTTGGGGAGTGCCCATATCATGCACAATTTGAAGGAGTAAAGAAAGATGAAATTTTATCGCTTGAACAAAATGATTCGTTATTTTCATTGGTAGAAAAATGGTTAGAGAGAATCCCGTTTTTAACAATGAAAGATTTTGATTTTATTTCAAAGTATGAAGGTGCTATTAATAACATGTTAGAAGAAGAGATTGCTATTATAGAATCTGCAGACTTAACCGATGAAGACAAAAACACTAGGTTAGGAATGATAGATGAAAACCGCAAGTATTATCAAAGGGTACTTGATGAGAATGTTCACAATAAAGCTATTGAAGAAGGAGAAACAAAGCTTTCTTACAAGGCTACAATGTCAGCGCTTTTAATTAATTTATATAGAGATCAACCCATTTTACATTTGCCATATAAATTTTTAAGAAGCTTAGTTGAGCTTGATCATAAAATTGCTAGTTGGCGATTTAGGCATATGCAAATGGTCGAAAAGATGCTTGGTCAGAAAACAGGTACAGGAGGCTCATCAGGGCAAGGATATTTAAAACAAACTGTAGATAAGCATAAATTATTTACAGATTTAGCAAACATCTCAACTCTTATGATTTCAAGAAAATATTTACCCGAGCTTCCTACTGATATAGTAAGCACACTTGGATTTAACTATAGTAAATAAAAAAACAGAATGGAATTATCATTAAAAAATAGAAATGCAATAGTGTGCGGAAGCACACAAGGAATTGGAGAAGCGTCTGCCATAGAACTTGCTAATTTGGGAGCTAATGTCACACTAATTGCTCGAAATAAATCTAAATTACTAGATGTTTTAAATGATCTTGATACAAGTAAAGGGCAAATACATAGTTTTATAGCCATAGATTTTAGAGATTCAGAAAAATTAAAAGAGGAAGTGAATTTATTAAAATCTAATTATCATATTTTAGTTAATAATACAGGTGGTCCTGCCGCAGGACCAATAGCTGACGCAGACACTAACGCTTTTGAAGAGGCGTTTAGGATGCATTTAATAAATAATCAGATATTAGTACAAAAGGTAGTTGAAGGCATGAAACAAGAGGGTTATGGCCGTATAGTAAATATTATTTCTACTTCGGTTAAAGCGCCTATTGCAGGTCTTGGAGTTTCCAATACTATAAGAGCAGCAGTTGCCAATTGGGCTAAAACATTATCTGTAGAATTAGGCGCATATGGAATTACGGTAAATAATGTTTTGCCAGGATTTACATACACAAATCGATTAAAATCTTTGATTACTAAGAAAGCAGAAATCCAAGGCAAATCAGAAGAAGAAATAGCATCTATAATGAAATCGCAGGTTCCAGCAGCGCGATTTGGAAAGGCAGAAGAGGTGGCTAGTGCGGTAGCGTTTTTGTGCACCCCTGCGGCATCATATATAAATGGAATTAATGTGCCCGTTGATGGAGGAAGAACAAAAAGTTTATAATGGATAAAATTTTAAATTATATAAATGGCGAATTAGTAGAGCCAAAATCTGGTAATTATTTAGATAATTATAATCCTTCAAATGGGAAGGTATATTCATTGATCCCGGATTCAGATAAAGATGATATAGATGCTGCAGTTGCTGCAGCAAAAGAAGCTTTTAACACTTGGAGTAAAACCCCAAAACAAGAAAGGTCAGATATATTAATGAAGCTTGCCGATGCTATTGAAAAAAATTTTGAAGAATTAGTAAAAGCAGAAAGTAAAGATAATGGAAAACCTGAGTCACTAGCAGCACATGTAGATATACCAAGAGCACCTGCCAACATTAGATTTTTTGCAGGTGCTATTTTACACGACAGCGCTAAGGTCCATGAAATGGATGGAATGGCAATTAATTACACATTAAGAAAGCCATTAGGTGTGGCTGCCTGTATTTCTCCATGGAATTTACCTTTGTACTTATTGACCTGGAAAGTTGCCCCAGCACTTGCAGCAGGAAACACTGTAGTAGCTAAACCTTCTGAGGTTACACCTATGACTGCATATCTTTTTAGTAAGATTTGTATTGAAGCTGGCCTTCCAAAAGGAGTTTTAAATATTGTTCATGGATTAGGATCTAAGGTAGGAGACCCATTAACAACACATCCAGACGTTCCAGTTGTTTCATTTACTGGAGGTACAGTT
>JAYZYW010000054.1:0-10521 GCA_036139835.1 Bacteroidota bacterium | reverse complement strand
TTTTGCATTAGATACCAATTGCTTTCGAAAAGAATCATTTGGTTCATCATCACCCTCACCAACTATAGGAAATGTTGCTTTATCTAAGACAACATAACCTTTAGTAACCCAATAAATTGGAGAACCATAATGAGGATAAGTGAATTTGTTTGGATTAGAAGTCTTTTGTGCAGCACTCGCTTGATCTTTAAACTCCCTAGGATATGCCCATAAGATCATTGGCATTTTTTCTTTTTTGTCCATGTCATATCCTAACGGTAAATATAAAATACCTGAAAGATTTAATCCATCCTCTCTTTTATAATCTATTACTTCTTTATGAATACCCTGAATACTTTTAAAAGGATTAGGAAAATTTGTTAATTGAGAAAGAGTTTTTTTATTTAAATCTCTAATAAAGTAGTTAGGATATTCATTAGGAGATTCTATTCTCACCAACAGTTGATTCTTTTCAGCATCATAATTATTAATATTTTCGAGTTTATCAGTATATTCGGATTGATACAATCTACTTACTTTCTTTGAAAAAAGATTCATTTGATCAATAAAAGGAAACTGTCCTTTTTTAGAATATCCTGCTCCATTCAAAAAAGCATTACCTTCCTCAAGAACTAGAACATAACTTCCCATTTTGTTTCTTGTAGTAACAAAATTTCCAGGTTCAGTATATCTATTCTGATAATTTCTGTCAAAAAGTATTTCTGCCTCAAAAGTAATTTCAGATGGATTAAACAGATATGTTTTTGTATTCCTCGTGTTCCACCAATAATCATAAACAAGTGCTGTACTATCATTCCCCCAAATAGCAGATCTAAATCTATTAATGGTTTTTATCAAACTCTTAGCTTTCCCATTGAATGGAGGGTCCAGTTGAAAAACTTCATCTCTATATACAACTTCTTTTTCTGGATTACCTCCATCAAGTGCTTGAATGAATATTAAACTTGCTGGCTTATCATTCCTCCAATTAAACTTTCTCTTTCCTTTACGAACAGACATAAATCCTTTTGGCAAATCTTCTATCAATGGAACCTCAACAACTGTTTCTATTTTCTTACTATACTTAGTGTAAATAACTACTTTAGAAGGGAATCGGTAATAAGGAACAAGATATGAGAATGGTTTCTCAATAGTTGTTACCATTACATATTCCCCATCTGGAGAAAAATCTATCCTATTGTACATTGCTTTTGATAGCCATTTTGTACTTTTCCCATTTAATGAAACCTTGTATAAATCTGAAATAGCAAGGTTCTCAAAGTTATGCTCATCATTTTTGTTTTTTAACAAATCTTGATATGTTCTATTTTGTGCTTTCTTTCCATCATTTATAGAGACAATAGGACCGATAGGAATAGATTCCTCTGTGTTAATAATATTCTGCTTTGTATTAGGAATCATTTTTACTAGAATCGATTTACTATCCTTAAACCAATTTATTACATTCCTCAAATTAGCATTCACTTTTGGTTCAGTTAGTTTCTTTGATAAATTACTATTTAAGTCAAGTACCCAAACTTCAACTCCAAAAGACGTTGTGTTGGTAAATGCCAACTTTTTTTGATCAGGAGAAAAACTAAAATTAGATAACTTTGGGTCCGGTGGTAATCCACTCACCTGAAACAAATTAGAGTGATTAAGAAGGCTCTTGGTTTTTAAGTTATTATAATAAGTTACTCTACTTCCAATATTAGTTTTTGGGTCAATTCTTAATCCGGCTAGTCTCAATTCTTCTTTTGATAAATCTTCAATACTTTTAAAAGGATCTCGATATAGAAGAATCATAAAATCTTTACTATCATTAACAAGTACTGATGGAGCTAAAGGCACATCCACAAGTTCTAATATTTCTTTTGAAGGTTTTTGATATGTTAATGATACTTGCGCACCTACTTCTAATACTAATAAAACCAAAAATATGAATATATATAGCCGTTTTTTCATTGAAACAAAAGTATAAAAAAAGTCGGGATGAGAGGATTATTTTATAAGTGACATATCGTATCGGTCTAAGTCTTTTCTATAAAAATCACTTGTAATTTTATCAACTTTAAAATTAAATCGTTCATAAAATTTATAGGTATTCTGACTTGTATCCAAAACTATATTTGTATTAGGATAATTTTTCATAATGTGTTTTAATCTATATCTTAACAAATATGTGCCAAATCCCATTTTATGAAATTGATTATGAACAATACCCCAGCAAAGAGCTACGTTATCTTTTTTACTATCATATCCATAACCTCCGCACGCAATCAACTCGTTTGAGTTAAATAGAACAAAGTAAACCATATCTTTCCTTGATAAAAAATTAACATAAAGAGATTCTTCAGATTTGTCAATAAATTCTGGAGTGTTACTTTTTAAAATTGATAAACACCTACTAAAGTATAAAGACTTATATGGAACAATTTTCATAAAGCAAACTTACAGAAAGATTATGGGTAATAAAAAGAGAAAAAAAGTCGGGATGAGAGGATTACCCTCTGCCCTCTTTTACATGATTACAGTAAGTTCTAATTTTTTTCATTTTTTAAATTTTAACTTATTGTATTGAATATTCCATTACACTAAGTATAATCCCATCAAATAACATCTCTATTGACTCATCAGAATTAATGTAGATAGGGAAATGAAGATTTTGAAAAACAGTATTAATCAAAGTATAATTACTTAAATATGTTGGTGGACAATCATTACAACTGCAATTACAATACTGGATCGACCCAATATTGTTGGTTAGATTATTTGGTGTCACACTATAATCTATCAAACCGAATTTCACCAAAACTTGTTCTATGGCTTGATAATTACAAACCCAATCCATAGGTGATCCAGATGCTCCACAAGAAGTGTAAGGAAGCGTGAAAGATAAAGCGGTGTTTGCTTGTTCTAAATTAATAGATTCAACCTTCCAATATTTTAATGTGTCTGGAGAATACACCCCTATCCCTGAAATTATTAATGCTCTACTATTTGGATTATTTCCACTAGAAGATGAGCCTGAGCTACTAACTGAAACAGTTTCATGTCTTACACAACGAATATTGAGCAGTTCCATACCTTCAGCTTTCCCTCTTACAGCATCTGAAAGTCTTATTGATTGATAGGAGTATATCTGGTCCCAACTCCATCCAATAATTTGGGATGAGTTGGACCATAAATGATTAGAAGTTCTCGTGCCAGGGACAATTCCTCCTCCTCCTGCTACATATTGTATTTCTTCTAGGGTTGGCACTACCCAATTATTATAACCACCTTCTTGCAAACTATCGCAATACAACATAGCATCTCCCAAATTCATTGTGCTTGCCGATTGCTCAGAAAGAGCAACTGCTTTTTCACCATCACTTACAATGGTAGTATTTCCGCCACTACTTGTTGTGGTAGTTGTAGCTGTACTATCCAAAAGCACCCCTTCTATTTTCCAAGTTTTACCGTTGGGTACGGTTTCTTCTGCAGTAATAATCTTGGTTTGTACAAAAACTAAACTATTTCCATTGGTAGTTGGCACAATGTTAAACTCCAAAGCAGAGATAGAAACCACTTGGTTCCCAATTTCAATAGTGGCCATGCTATCCAGCCAGTACGGAAAGGAAACATCTTGGCTTACATTAACAGCACTTCCATTAACTAAGATAGTTTGCGCTTTTACATAAGTAAAAGACAAACAAAGGATTAAGAGGATTGTGTATTTTTTCACTTTTTTTATTCTATAAATTCTATAATACTTATACTATGACAATTTGTATTTGGAGCAACAATTGTTCCAGATGGCAACCACATAGGTAGAAAATCAAATCCTGCAGAATAGCCTGTTCTATATCCAGCATTATTAATAGTAGC
The DNA here is from genome assembly GCA_036139835.1 of Bacteroidota bacterium. Classification (GTDB taxonomy): domain Bacteria; phylum Bacteroidota; class Bacteroidia; order Flavobacteriales; family BACL11; genus BACL11. Next base: position 6,672 of record JAYZYW010000054.1, on the reverse strand, counting down.
TGCTAGAGTTATACTTGCACCATTTACACTTATCACAAGTGAGTTTGCATACCAACTACCGGTACTACTTCCAGAGAGTAAAGCATTACTAGGAAGGACGCTAACTAATTTCCAAACTTTGCCTTGTGGCACAGTATCTAAAGAGGTAAGCAGTATAACTTTACTATAGGTTAAACTTTGGCTTTGGGAAGTAAAAGATAAGCCACAAAATAATAGGGTTGTAAAAATTAATTTCTTCATTCTGTAATTTGTTTTTCTTCTACAATAAAAATATAAGAAAGATCCATCCCTTCAGCATCAAATAATTCTTGCTCGGCTATCCAACTTGGCATATACAAAGTATCATTAGATGCTAAGCTTTCTGGGAAATTTTCTTTATTTACCTTTATTTGGTACATACCTGCAGAAATATAAACATCTTGTATTTCCCAACTGACACCTTCAGTTGGGCTTATGTAACTACCTGGCATACTATATACTTTTTTAACAGGAACTGGTCTCTCTTGCGCTACAAAAACATTAGAAAAAGTAAAACATAGTATAAGTAATAAATTACTCATAATTACTGCGGAACTACATTGAATTCGAGAATTGATGTAAAATGCCTTATGGTGGGCCAGCAACCACTTGTACCACAAGAACCGTTAAATCTATATCTTATTTTATCACCACTTTTTAACCATATTGGGTAAAGATTATTAATAGCAACTGATTGATACGAACCGCTTCCTGCATAATATCTATGTTGCATATCTACATCATTTATTTCAAGATATCCATTAGAAGCAGAAGCTTCAATTTTCCAGGCCTTTCCAGCAGGCACATAGTAATAGCTATCATAATATGTAAAATTACCATATGCCTGATAGGGGTTGTAATTTGTATCGATAGTAACCACCTGATTAAATTCTAAGCGGTTTTGAGCAACAGTGTTAAGCCCTACAAAAAGGCAAAATATTAAAAGTGTTTTTCTCATATTAATCTAAATTAAATTCTATCGCTGATAGGAAAAGGTGAGCTATCCCTGAACAACCCGGTGTATTTACACTACTGTGACAATAATTTGATTCAAATATTTGAAATTTATCTCCATAACCTAACCAAAGTATATCTCCGTTTGGCTCTACTTTTGTATCATTAATCAAAATCTCTTTAACATGAACAACCTTCCACACTTTATCTGCAGGAACCTCATATTCACTTGAAAATACTAAAAAACTACCATAGCTATTACCTTGACTATAAGATATTGTTGTATCAATATTAATCACCTGATTAAACTCCAAGCGGTTTTGAGCAACAGTGTTAAGCCCTACAAAAAGGCAAAATATTAAAAGTGTTTTTCTCATATTAATCTGGAATTATATTATATTCTATAATAGAGATATAAAAATGAATATTATAAGATGCCCAAGCATGATTAGTACAGCAATAACCAAAAAATGAGAGTTTTGTTCCTGAATCGAGCCATAACCCCTCAAGATTAGATGATTGATTTAATGGATTATCATTTAATAAAAATCTTGCACATAAAACAGATGTTGATTGGGTATTATTTATATATGAATGAGTGTTAGCCTTAACAACCTTCCATACTTTTCCAACTGGGACAATAGTATCTGTTGTAGGGGAGTAATGCATAGTAGGAGTATTTATTGCTGTTATAGCTTCAGATTTTGTTATATTAATAACCTGATTAAACTCTAATCGATTTTGAGCCGTAGTATTAAAACCTATAAAAAGGAATAAGATTAAAAAGATATATTTAGAATCCATCTGTTGTGTATATTAACGTTGGATCAAAAGAACTATTTCCACCCCCTATCAATTCCCAAGATGTTCCATTATAATAATAAAATCCAGATGTTGCATCATTCTGAAAAATAAGTAATCCAGTAGTTGGATTATTAATAGCATCTCTTTGCAGTTCTGTCATACTTGGCAACATTACACCTTGTGTTTGTGAGTTAATATTGAGTACTGCAGAACTATCATTTGTTGTAATACCAATATTTACATTACCACTACTATAACTGATGGTATTAAGTGAGTCTTGCTGCCAAATAGTGTTTCCTATTTGACCTTGAGCTCCTGTTGCGCCTGTTAAACCAGGTATTCCTTGAGGACCTTGAGGACCTACTGCACCTGTATCTCCCTTCAAACCTTGTATACCCTGAATCCCTTGTAGACCCATTGGACCTGTAGCGCCTGTATCTCCTTTCAAACCTTGTATACCCTGAATCCCTTGTAGACCCATTGGACCTACTGCACCTGTATCACCCGGTATTCCTTGTGGACCTTGTGCACCTGTTAATCCTATAGGACCTTGTGGTCCTACTGCTCCTGTATCTCCAGGAATTCCTTGTGGACCTTGTGGACCAGGATTACCTGATGTTTCTGCATATAATGCATAAGGAACACTACGTAATTGTGTCGTTCCCATTACTTGATAATTAGTTCCTCCAGTAACATCTACTGCTACTTGTATAAAATAAGTATGATTACCCCAATCTATTGTAGTAAAATCACCACTTACAACCATTCCTTCTCCAACTGCAAGATTCACCAATCCAATTTGCGATGTGGTTTCAGTATGTTCTTCTTTGTAAACTGAAGTACCATTTATAGCATCTTCCAAGATTGAAATCTCTATACCTACAGCTTGATTGTTTAAAACACTCCATCCCGCATCTCTAATTACAGTTTGATATGAAAAAGATTGAGGAGTCTGAGCGTATAACATTACACTCAATACCATTATACTTAATATGCTTAATAATTTTTTCATCTTATTTAATTTTTTGAATTTTATATATATCTCGTTTATCTTTTATATTTATATGTAATAAATAGTTTCCTTGACTAAATTTACTAAAGTCAAATTGTTTTTTTCTTTCATTATTTAATTTATCACTTAGCATTAGTTTACCATTGATATCATAAATAAGAATCTCACCAGTATTATCGTTTTCTAACTCCACTATAACAAAATCAGAAGTAGGATTTGGATATACTTTAGTTACAAGATCAAGTTCTGATATTCCTGTACTAATCTGTAATATCTCTTGATGGAATCCTTGGGTTAATATCTCATTATTTTGATGAGTCTCAATAACAATCTCACCAATAGAGAAGTCCATATTTACATTATTATTTGAATAAGAATCTCCTGAGTTAGAAATAAGCGATGGAGAAGTAACTTGCCCAAAAACAAGAAGTGGAGAAAAGAGCAACAAGAACAAAAAAGATTTCATAAAGTGGTTTTGTCGTAATACGCAACAAACCTAAGAATTTATTTGATTTCCTGAGTAGTTAATTATTAATTTAACTTAATACATAAATTCGGGATGAGAGGATTACTCTCAAGCCATTTTTACATGATTACATCAAAATTACAAGCTAAAATTCACTACTTTCACTACTAATCAATTCTCCATTCTCTCTCATCTCATTTAAGCTGTTATCTAAGTCTTTTTCTTCCATACCTAACACATGGTAAATTGGCATATCACAATCTTGCTTGCTTACAAACTCCCAAATTTTCTCAGCAGCAAAATACCCATATTGTTCTAAAAGTTTTATTGTGCATCTTTTCAATGATTTATAATCTAATAATTTCACATTTAGTTGACCAAAAGAAAAACTTAATCCATCACCGTTTTCAAAATGTATAATGAGATAGTGAATATTTTCAAAATCGGCATTTTCAATTAATCCGGCTATTTCTATATAATGATTCTTTCTAACCCAAAATCTTTCTTGATTCTCTCTCAATAGATTCTTTTCAATCTTATCCTTATATCCCATCATTTCAACTATCTGGAAGTCTCTACCTCTTATAAACGGAAGGATACTCATTGCGTCTACAGAATGTAGATTAACTGTTTTTTTCTCAAAATTTATACCTAACCACATCAAATGCTCCATAATAAATTTATAATATTCTAATCATAAATGACTGGATTCCTCAACGTTTGGATATAAAAAAATAGCCCTAAAACAATAATCAAAAGAAAAAGAGAAACAAACTTATAATTTACTCCTACCTGTTCTATTTTTTCTGGTTTTTCTATCTCCCCTTTCGTTTCCTTATCTATTTTTTCTCTTTTAAAATCTGAGCATTCTGAGATTACTTCCTTATAATAGTTAGTGTTTCTATACAATGAATCAATCAGCAGCGCTATGATTATTTCTTCCTTTTTTAGATTTGACTTCTCAATTTTCTGAGCATAGTTCATGTTCCATAAATCACTCTTCCACCATCTACTGTTTGCATATCTGCTATCATGAAATGAAGTTAGAAAAGGTTTTTTTAGTTTTGAGTACAGTTTAAAGTTTAATTGCGCCTGTATTTCTTGATCGTCTTCATAGCTAATTGCTTTATTTAAAAAATGAATTGATTTATACTGATTCCCATATTTATGTAGAAAAGAATCAAGTTTACTTTTAATAAATTGGGTTTCTAAAAAATTAAATGGAGGAGCATCTAAATAATATATCCCACGATTTAGTCCTGAAGACCAAAATCGACTATACCCCCAAAAGGGGGAACTATACATGCAAGATAGTTCAAAGTACAAGTTAGACAATTCATTTCTTAAGAAATACATACTAACAGTATCATTATAGAAAGTGGAACTCAGTCTATTCTCCTTTATCTTAATCTCTGATTCTAGTTCTATTATCTTGTTTAATGCTGTCTTCTTATTATATCTTTTTAGAATATCTGTTTTTACAATCTTTGAGTTTTTTTTAGATAAATCAATTGGAAAATCATAATAATTCCAGGAATATGGTCTATGTTGATAATATGCTCTTCCACCAGTACCTCCATCAAAAATATGATCCGGCAACAAATCAAAATATTTCTTAGCAAGCGTTAAATCATTATCTCTAAAATGATTAGTTCCAATTTGTTCAAGTATAACATACTTTAGATCTTTTGGCTGCCTATGATTAAATGGTATTCTTTTTTGATTTATTTTGTTTAGAATTTCATGCAAGTCATCATTATCCATAAATATATCAAGTATATTTTTTAAATGATATCCTTTATTGGATGCAAAACAGAATGCTTCTGCAAAGTCATGTCGTTTTACTGCATGCTCCATACCTAACTCAAAATATGAATCCATTGACTCTGATTCATAGGTTTTTTCTAAGAAGGAGGTTAATCTATTATTAAGTTGCTTATAGGTATTAATCGAATAATCTCTATTATATCCCTCTAAAACTAAAAGCCCCTCTAATTGTTTAGCATAACCATCTTTTTCCTTTTTAGATAAATAATTTGCATTTTTTAAATAATCTTTTGAAAAACCATACTCTCGTCTTGCTTTTGAGAAGTCTCCTAGCATAAATGACAAATATCCTCTCAATAAATGTAAGAGCACTTTATTATTTACATCAATCTTGTAAATATAATTTTGTAAATCAATCGCATCTGCTAGAGTAAATTTATTAACAGCATCAGAGGTCTTTTTATAATTCTCATAAAAACCTCTTTTAAGATATAGAGGAGAAAATAAATGATATTCTATACGTTGAACATATTGTATTAATGCTAACTCAAAAAGTTTGGAATCACTAGTCGTATTATCCTTAAAATAATCAAGTAATGAAATATTAACGCCTGAAAAAAGCAAAACCTGTGCTAGGCTTATCCTATCCTTTTCTTCTTGTTTTTTACAATAAGAGAAACATTTGTTCCAATCAAAATCTTTCTTGTCAGCAACAACAAAAGATATCTCAGTCATTGCCTTTCTAAATAATTTTGGATATTCAAACAGTCTACTGAAAAGATAAACACTAAGTTCATTATTATTTCTGTAATCCATATAAGCATAACTTGGAGCTACAGCATACATCTTTACAACAGAACCTGCAAAATGGGAATAAGCGACTACATTAATCTCTTTTTTACTATTCAGATTTAACATGTAATCAGAAACTATTTGAATATGATTCCTGCTAAAAAGATTCATATCAATTAATAACATGATAAAACCTTCTCTTAAATCAGTTGGAGCAACAGATAATTCATCTAGAATAACCTCTCTTAATTTAATTTTGACCTGATCTGACAAATAAAACGAGCCAGATAATTGATCTTTATAATCATTAAATGCAAAATATTTTGAGTCAAATAATACTATATGCCTATACATTAAATAATTAAGCAAATCTATCTGATTGATTTTCCGAAATTCATCAATAATCTTTTTTGGATAGAAATTATAAATTGTTATATCATAAATTTTCACTTTTGAATGCTTATAATTATTTTTAAATGAAATATTAATATAGTCCCTGTCGACACTAACAGATTCTACAATCCTACTATTCATTAATTCAATTGTACTTTGACTAATACCTAAATCTGATAAACGATTAGCAAGTACATCAAACTCATGATTATATATATTATAGTCAACATCATAATGTAAGTTGTTTGAGGTTGGTATCAAACTTTGACTATAATATGAACTTGTAAAAAGATCTGGAATTAAATAGTGTTTATGCTCCTCTTGCGTGTAAGTAGGACTCCAACAAGCAAATGTATTTAAGGTATAAAATAAACTACTTATAAGTAGAAATAATTTCTTCATAACTATCTTTATTATTTATTAAAAAATCTGAGTTTAAACTAAAAAATATAACTTCAGCACTATC
>JAYZYW010000053.1:0-32676 GCA_036139835.1 Bacteroidota bacterium | reverse complement strand
GATTCTGTAATGATAACTATTACAGCTGTATTGAATAAAGACGCTAGAGAAAATTTAAGTAATAGTTTACAATCATTAGACCAAACATTTGCATTGATGTCACAAACAATGCTCAAAGTAGACCAAATTGTAGATCATAATGACGAGAGGATATCTAGTATTGTAAAAAATTTAGAAGCAAATAATGATAAAATAACAAATATTTTAAACAATTTTTCTGATATATCAGATGATATTGCTAAATCAAATATTAAAAATTTGTTGAATAGTTTAGGTGAGGCTTCTAAGAAAATAAATGATTCTCAAGGGAGTTTAGGGTTGCTTATTAACGATAAAGATTTGTATCGAAATCTAGAAAAGTCTTCAAAAGAATTAGAGGTGCTTATCAAAGATATTAAAGAAAACCCAAAAAGATATGTTAGCTTTTCAATTATAGGAGGAAATATTTTACCTCAAAAGGGAAAGAAATAAAGCATGGAAAAATCAAGCATAATTTTTTCTTGTATTTTATTTCTTGCGTTAGGACTTTTTTCTTATAATCTTTGGAAAATAGTTAGAAATATCAGATTGGGGAAATCAAAAAATCGATTTGATCAGCCATTAAAACGCACTAAGATATTATTAAAAATAGCTTTTGGACAAACCAAGCTATTTGTACGTCCTGTTTCAGGGATATTACATGCTCTTGTTTATTGGGGTTTCTTAGTTATCACTATTGGGACATTAGAAATGATGGTAGATGGCGTATTTAATTTAGAGAGGTCTTTTGGTTCATTAGGAAGTTTCTATGATATAGCTACTGCTTCAGGAGATGTTATGGCGGTATTAGTTTTGGTTTCTTGTTTGCTGTTTATGTTTAGAAGATTATTTCTAAAGGTTAAACGATTTTCTGGTAAAGAGATGAAAAAATCATCCTCAATTGATGCAGTAGTAGCTTTAGTAATTATTGTGTTTCTGATGATTTCACTACTTACAATGAATATTGGCTACCTTGGACTTCATCCGGAAAGTTATTTGGGTTATTTCCCTGTAAGTAATCTTGTACTTCCTTATTTTGTTAATTGGGATTTACATCTGCTTCATGAGATTAGTTGGTGGGTTCATATCATGTTGGTCTTAATTTTTCTTAATGAATTACCTTATTCAAAGCATTTCCATGTGGTTATGTCTATTCCTAATGTTTATTTCTCAAATATTGAGAATTTAGGTAAAATAGAGAATATGTCTTCTGTTACTAAAGAGGTTAAACTGATGATGGATCCTAATCTTGATCCATATGCAACACCACCTGCTGATGCATTGCCATCAGAATCATTTGGAGCAAAAGATGTGACAGATTTAAATTGGGTGCAATTAATGAATGCCTATTCTTGTACTGAGTGCGGTAGGTGTACTTCAGAATGTCCAGCTAATCAAACAGGGAAACTACTTTCCCCAAGAAAAATCATGATGGATACGCGCAGAAGACTGAAAGAGGTGGGGAAGAATATCGATAAAAATGGCAAAGATTATAGAGATAATAAATCTTTGTTAAATGATTATATTTCAACAGAAGAATTATGGGCTTGCACTACTTGTAATGCTTGTACCCAAGCATGTCCTTTAAATATTGATCCTCTTTCAATTATAGTGGATTTAAGAAGACATTTAGTAATGGAGCAGTCTGCTGCTCCACAAGAGCTAAATATGATGTTTAATAATGTGGAAAATAATGGTGCTCCTTGGCAATTTCCAGCAGCTGATAGATTAAAATGGAAAGATGAATAAATTAGTAGAAAAGATAGTAGATGGAGAACATATATCTCCTGTATTGCCAGATGATATTAAAAATTATCTAATTGATATTGATGGTACGGTTTGTGATGATATCCCCAATGAAGAGCCTGAAAGAATGGTAACTGCTAATTTGTATCCTGATGCTTTAGAAACTCTAAATAATTGGTATAATCAAGGACATTATATTACCTTTTTTACATCTAGAGTAGAAGAACATAGGGAAGTAACAGAGGTGTGGTTAAAAGAGAATGGATTTAAGTACCATGGGCTACTTATGGGAAAACCCAGAGGGGGTAATTATCATTGGGTAGATAATCATATTGTTAGGGCCACTCGTTTTGATGGTAAATTTACTGATCTTATTGATAAAGCAGCTGTTATTCAAGTTTTTAAACCTTAATTAATGAGTGAACTACAGGTAAAAACAATGGCTGAATTTATGGCAGAAGGGAAGGAGGCAGATATTCTTTTCTGGGTAGGGAGTGCTGGAAGTTTTGATGATAGAGCAAAAAAGATCACTAGAGCATTTGTTCAGATAATGAATAAGGCAGGAGTTAATTTTGGGGTATTAGGGACGGAAGAATCTTCATCAGGTGATGCTGCAAAAAGAGCAGGGAATGAATTTTTGTTTCAAATGCAAGCTATGACAAATATTGAGGTGATGAATGCATATAAGGTAAGGCGAATTGTTACTACTTGTCCGCATTCTTATAACACGATAAAGAATGAATATCCTTCTTTAGGGGGGAGTTATACTGTGGAACATCATACGGAGTTTATCTTAAATTTAATTACTGAAGGCAAACTAACTATTACAGGAGATTTGAAAGGGAAGGAGATAGTTTATCATGATCCTTGTTACTTAGGAAGGGCTAATGGTGTGTATGATAGTTCAAGATCTTTAATAAGATCCTTAGGAGTTGATGTAGTAGAAATGAAGCGATCTAAGAGCAGATCTTTTTGTTGTGGTGCAGGAGGTTCTCAGATGTTTAAAGATGCCGAAAAAGGTGATAAAGAAGTTAATATTGATAGAACAGAAGAAGCCCTTGCATTAAATCCAGATATTATCGCTACAGGATGTCCTTTTTGTAATACAATGATGACAGATGGCGTGAAAGCAGTAAAGGAAGGGGCAGCAGAAGTTAAGGATATTGCGGAACTTATTGCAGAAAATATTTAAATGTTAGTTGATTTTAACATGCTTTCTGATGAGTCCAGGATTTGGATTTATGCAGCAGAGCAAAAATTATCGGATAATCAAGAAAATTATATTCTAGATCATATCTCTGATCATATTCAGAATTGGGCAGCTCACAAAGTGTCTTTAACAGCTGGTTTTACAGTTTTAGAAAATCACTTTATTGTTATTGCTTTAGATGAAAGTAAAAATGGAGCAAGTGGTTGCTCTATAGATACACTTCAAAATAAAATACAAGAAATAGAAAAACAACTTTCTATTTCTTTATTAAATAGATTGAATGTGTTCTGCAGAATGGAGGATATGATAAGATGTATCCCTACTACCAAATTAGCAAAGAATACAAATAAGGATACTTTGTTTTATGACTTTACAATACAGAAAAAAAGTGATCTTTCTACGTGGTTAAAACCAATAAAAGAAGGATGGTGTAATAGATTCTTAGAGTAATTACATTTCATCATTACTTTCTTCTTTAATATCATCATTTTTAATATTAGATTGTTTGTTTGATGTTTTAAAGTTAAGTTTCCCAAAAGTATATTTAAAACTTATACCAATAGATCGGAAAGTTAGATGTCGCTCAGAAAGTAAGGTAAAGTTTTCGCCATTGATTTCATTAGTAAATATCTTGTACTTATTGAAAGGCTCAATAATATGCATTCCTAAAGATCCTCTTTTGTTTTTGAAATCTTTTTTAATTCCAAAACTCATCATGCTAAATGAAGTAGAAGTACCTTGTATGGTTTGTGCCGGTGAGCGGAAAAACCCCCAGCCCTCAATTTTCCATCTTTTCCCTAAATCATAAGTTCCTCCAAAATTATAACTATATAGTAAGTTACTAGTAAGGGATAGATCTTCATTGTCGATATTTCCTGATCCAGTATATTGATATAAATTGAACCCAGAACGAATATTTAATTTATCAAAACGTAATGACCCAAAGTAATTAAAGCCATAAGTGGTACTTGAACCAATATTTTCAAATTTATTAGTTGCTATTCCTATTGTGTCAATTCTTGTATAGGATTCTATAATATCAATGGTATGCTTAGCATATACAGAATAACTTCCTTGGTATTTTTTCCCAAAGTTATTGTATCCCATTTCTATTTGATGTGTGCTAGCAGGGAATAGATTAGGGTTCCCTTCAGTAATACTGAAGTTATTGGTTCTTAGTATGCTTGGGTTGACATGCTTTATCCCAGGTCTGGAAATACGATTATTATAACTTAGTTTGAGAGATTCAGTTTGGCTAAACTCTTTAGCCACTGTTAAACTTGGTAATATATTCCTGTATGAATGCTCAAATGAGTTTTCGTTAGCAGATTGCCAATCTCCACTAATAATAGTCTCTTCGTATCTTACTCCTGCTTTTAAGCCAATATCTGAGGTTAAATTCATATCAGATGAGATATAGCTAGATAATACTTTTTGATTGTAATTAAAAACATCTTGTGGAGACCGAAAGACTGATAAATCAGAGATAGTTGCATTAACTATTTCTCTATCTCTATTGATAAATTTTGCGCCTATTTCAAGTTTATTCTCTTGTAGAAATGGATGAGTATAATCCAATTGCAAAGTATATTCTATTTCTTTTTCATCATTATCTGTATTGTACTGTCTAATTCCATCTTTGTCATTATTTATATAATCATCGCCTAAGCTTCCACCTATTTGGAATGACATACTTAACTCTTGTTCCTCATTATCCGCAAAGGTTTTAATGTAGTCTGTACTCCATTCTATATTTGTCTTTTCTCCACTCATTTCTATGTAGGAGTCATAAGAATAAGTAGTATCTCCATCAATCCAGTAAGTTGAGGAATCATTACTAAATGAATTTCTTCCTGATATACGAATATCAGACATGATGCTGTTGTACGCATTTATATCATAAAACATATTTACAGAGCCTCTATATCCAATCCATTGACTAAAAGTATTGCTTGAGTCAATTAAGGTGTTGATATCTTCTGGATTTAAAGGATCCCAATCTTCTCTTGTAGAATTAGCATCTCCAATTCTAGGCCAACTCCAATGTCCCCCACCTCTTGCTGAAAGTCCAAACCTTCCTTTACCTAAACTAAGGTTAGCATTTTGGCGGTTCATTCTGGTTCCAAAAGCACTGCCAACCGTGCTTTTATAGCCGTCAATTGCTTTTCTTTTAGTGATAATATTTACAACTCCTGCATCTCCTTCTCCATCATATTTTGCTCCTGGGCTTGTTATTATTTCTACACTTTTAATTTCATCTGCAGGAATCATCTGTAGAGCTGTAGCAATGTCGGAAGTGAAAAAAGAAGAAGCCTTTCCATTTACTAAGAATTTAATATTTTTGGAGCCTCTCAAACTTACCTCTCCTTCTAAATCAACAGTAAGTAGAGGGGCTTTTCTTAGTACATCTGTAGCATCATTTAATCCCTCATTCATATCGTTTTCGGCATTATAGACAATCTTATCAATCTTATTTTCAAATATTGCTTTTTGCTCTTCAATGGTTACTTCTGATAACATTTCAGCATTAGCAATTAATAATATATCAGGTAGTTTTATATCTGGTTTTTTTTTTGTGAGTTCAAAATTAATATTTTGAATATCATAGCCTACATAACTCACACTAATCTGATATTCTCCTGAACGGATTTTATTGATGTAAAATCTTCCTTTTGAGTCAGTAATTGTGCCCTCAATGATCTTTGCCCATTTAGTGTTAGTGAGGCTTATGTTGGCGTATTCAAGAGCTTTTCCAGTTGTACTATCAATAATCTTTCCACTTATATTTCCTTTAATGTAATCTTTGGAATTATCTTTCCCAAAACCTTTAAAGTTTCGGCCACCACCATGATTTCTTTCTTGTGCGATAGTTAAAAATGGCAAGATAAGAGCAATAAGAAAAATATGTTTCATATGATTTATAGTTTACAGAGTTGATTAAAGGGTTATTTTTTTTTAGTAGGAATTGTACATGCCCAATCGAATAAACTTTTTTGTTTAATTATTTGTGCAACTCCTTTAGGAACAGCATGTTCCCAATTTCCTTGATCACATGCTTTAATTTTAGTTAGTATATCTTTAGAAAAGATTCCTAATATATCAGCATTATATTGTAAATCTTCAATTCGTCCATTTGAATGTAGATAGTTATATAAACCTCTCACTCTTGGGTGAATTGGGAGATTATTGCTATTTAATAATTCCACTTGATCATTTGGTTTATAAGGATAGAGAAAAAATTTAATATCTCTAGTGAAGATAATTCCAAAAGCCTCCATAATTCCACCATTTAGGGATCTATAATACTGCTCCTCAAACATATCAAGCAGATTATCAACCCCTAATATAAGTCCCATGCGTGATGTTGTAAATTGAGACAAATATTCAATAATTTTATAGAATTTTTTGTAGTTGGAAATCATTACAGTATAACCTAAGGAACATAATATATCTGCTCTGTCAAGGAAATCTTGTTCATCTACTTCTCCATTTTCTTTAAGGTTACTTAGTGTAATTTCAAATAGGACTTGGATGTCCTTTTTTACAATTTTTTTAGTAGCTTCAAATCTGTTTAATCCTTTTTGAATCATATCAATATTAACCTTTGTTACGGGTCGAAAGCTCCCCCTCATTGTAAGGATATTCTTTTTGTAAAGAATGTCAGATGGTTGTTTGTTCATTCCATTAGGAGTAAAAATAACAGCATTTGTCATTTTTTCCTTTACGAGAGTTAAACTAAGTAGTCTATTATCAATATTTTTAAATGCAGGACCAACTACTTCCACCATATCAATTTCAAATTGTTCCTTCTCTAATGAGTCATAAGTCGCTTTTAAAATCTCTTTTGGGTCTGTTTTGTTAAAACAAGCATGAAGTATGTTTGTTCCTATAATTCCGATAGTTTCTTGCTGTAACTTTGCATCTTGATCGTGTAATAGAACATGAATAATAAAATCTGAAGGTTTTTCATTAGCTCTCCTCTGGAATCTTAACCCGATCCAACCATGTCCTTGTATTTTTTTTGAATAATTAATAGTAGCAACCGTATCAGCATAAGTAAAAAATTTAGTGTTTTTATGCTTTTTTCTATCTAGCCTTTTATCAAGTAATTTGTATTCATGATTAAGCATTTTCCCTAACCTAGATTTACAAACATATCTTCCATCTGCTTCTTTTCCATAAATGTCATTAGAAAAATCTTTATCATAAGCTGACATAGTTTTTGCAATTGTGCCTGAAGCAGATCCTGCTTTAAAGAAATTACGGGCTACTTCTTGCCCTGCACCAATCTCAACAAATGAACCATAAATAGTGTCATCTAAGTTTATCTGTAATGCCTTTTGTCCTGCTGTTAAGGTTACATCATTTGTCATGAAATAATATATTTAGAATTGGTGGCAAATTTATATAGATATTTTCTAAAAAAGAGTATTTATCTATTAATTTTACAGCCGCTGATGAAAAACAAAATGAAGATAACTTTATTAGGAACAGGAACTTCACAAGGAGTTCCAGTAATTGCTTGTGATTGTGAGATTTGTAAATCAGAGAATCAAAAAGATAAAAGGTTGCGTTCATCCGTCATGATAGAAGTTGATCATCAAACTTTTGTAATTGATACTGGTCCTGATTTTAGACAGCAAATGTTAAGAGAGAAGGTGGAAAAGGTAGATGCTGTTTTGTTTACTCATCATCATAAGGATCATGTTGCTGGTATGGATGATATAAGAGCCTTTAATTATAGATTGAAAAAGGATATGCAGCTTTATTGTACTAACCTCACTGAAGCGGCTTTAAGAAGGGAATTTCCTTATGTTTTCTCTAAAGAGAAATACCCTGGAATTCCTGAAGTAAAAATAAATACTATTAAAAATAAATCTTTCAAAATTCAGAACACTACTATTACACCTATTGAAGCACACCATTATGTCATGCCAGTTTTTGGTTTTAGGATTAAGAATTTTGTTTATCTTACTGATGTAAGTGCTATTTCTGATGAAGAAAAAGAAAAAATGCAAGGTGCAGATTTGATTATTTTGGATGCACTTAGAAAAAAGAAACATATTTCACACTTTAATTTAGAGCAAGCTTTAGCTTTATTAGAAGAATTAAACCCAAAAAAAGCATTACTGACTCATATATCTCATTATATGGGACTTCATGATGATGTAAATAACACGCTTCCTCATAATATAAAATTGGCTTATGATGGACAGCAAATAATTTTAAGCTAATTAGATGTTAAAATCATTAATTTAAGTATTCCTGTTTTAAAAAATAGCGTATTTTTACAGAAACAAAATTATTTAAGATGAAAAAAATATTAGTACTTCTTTTTACTGTAGTTATTGGATTCAATTCATTTGCAACAAAGCATAATCATTTTGATGAGAATGAAGTGAGATATATTAAAGAAAATATGGTTCTTAATCCTCAGTACCAAGAGCTTTTAAGAAACGGTCCTTTATGGCAAAATTTTAGAATAAATAATCCAGATTGGTTTGTGATCTTTAATGAACGAAATCAATTGCCTCATAGAGCGTTTGGAGCGCCAATACCTGTAAATGATTTACAATCATTTTTAAGTGCACACAATTTTATATTGCCAAATGATTTAAGAGAATTATCATCTATTAAGAATGATAAGTATATAAATAAAACATATGTACAATATTATAATAATTTAGAAGTTGTAGGTAGTAAGTTGTATGCTAAATTTACCCTTAATAATGAATTGATTACTTTTGGGTTAGATGTGTTTAATAACATTAACATTAGTACAACACCTATATTAAATCAGCAAAGTGCTATTGTTAGTGCTACTTCCAATATCTCAAATGCTATTTTTGATGTTGTTGTTAAAGATGATTTGAAGGTTTTAGCAAATCCTAAGTACAGAGAATATGAATATCATTTAGTATATGAAATTTCTTTTTCTACTAGAATAGCCGCAGGGCCAGCAAATTATATTTGTTATGTTGATGCAAATAATGGAGCCCTTTTGATGCGTAGAAATACAGTAATGTATGAAGCGCCTCCAACAGGAACAGCTACAGTTTCTGGAGAGGTATATCTAACTAACCCATATGATCCAGCAATTGTTCAGAATTTTAAATATTTAAAGGCAATTGATCAAAGTACTAGTACAAATTATTATACTGATGATAATGGAGATGTAGTGTTGCCAATGAATATTGGTACACAAGTTAGATATAAGCTTGAGGGCTTGTATGCTAATGTTGAAACCAATGCAAGTACTCCTGATATTTTTCAAAATTTAGCTGCTACTAATAGTATAGTTTTTGATAATTCTAACTCTACAATACAAGAAAGAACTGCATATCAAGCTGTTAATAATATTCATGATCATTTGAAAGTAGTATTCCCAAATTATACTGGTTTAGATAGTCCAATGGAAACTAATATTGATGAATCAGGAAGTTGTAATGCTTTTTTTAATGGAAGTTCAATTAATTTTTATGCAGAAGGAGGGGGGTGTAATGCAACAGCTAAGCTCCCTGATGTTGTTTATCATGAATATGGTCATGCAATAAATAATGGAAGGTATAATTCTGGATCTGGAATGCAGAATGGAGGACTAAATGAAGGGTTTGCTGATATTTGGGCGCTTTCATTAACAGTATCTCCTGTACTTGGTTATGGGTGGGATTTGGTTGATCCTACTATTTCTGTTAGAAGATATGACCAAGATAGGAAAGTGTATCCTCAGGATTTAGTAGGAGAGGTGCATGCTGATGGGGAAATTATTGCGGGTGCATTTTGGGATTTATATTTAAATTTAGGAAATATGTCTCAGATGCTTGATCTATTTGCAGCAACTTATGATAGCGGAGCTGATGGTCCTGATGGTGATGAGGGGTCTATTTATACAGACATCTTACTTGAGGTCCTTTATGCTGATGATAATGATGCTAACTTAAGTAATGGAACCCCTAATGATATGGCAATTATTAGTGCTTTTGACTTACACGGGATTACTTTATTATCTAATGCTGTAGTTTCTCATACTCCTGTAAGTACATCTGCTGGAAATACTGGGATTACAATTAATGCTAATGTTGGGATTACTTATCCTTGGGCACTTGGTTCAACTAACTGTTTTTATAGATTAAATGATGCAGTATCATGGAATAACTTAACAATGAGCGGTACATCACCATTTACCACAACAATTCCTGCTCAGCCAAATGGGACAGTAGTGGCATATTATATTTCTTTGTCTGATAATTTTGGTAATGAGTCAGCAGTGACTCCAATAGCTGCTAATTTATCACCAATTAACAATGCAAATTTACCTTATTTTATTATGGTAGGATTTGAAATGGTTGCAGAAGAAGATTTTGATGCTAACTTTGGTTTTTGGCAAACTGGTGGAGTAGATGATAATGCAACAACTGGTATGTGGGAAATTGGCTCTCCAACAGGATCTTATGGGGATCCTTTTGATCCATCAACTATTTGTCAAACAGATGAGCAGCATACACAAGGGGGTTTCCAATGTGCTTATACAGGTAATGCTTCTTCATCTTCAGCTGGTATTGGTGAGAATGATGTTGATGGTGGGCACACAACTCTTTATTCTCCATATTATAATCTTTCATCTTATACAAATCCTGCATTTTCATATTATAGATGGTATACAAACAGTCCTTACAGTGGTGCAAATCCTGGTGCAGATTGGTGGCAAGTTATGATTACTGATGATGGAGTAAATTGGCAGTATGTTGAAAATAATATGACTTCAGATATTAGTTGGAGAAAATTTGCTTTTAGAGTAAGTGATTATGTAAGTTTAACTTCTAATGTACAATTAAAGTTCATTGCTTCTGATAGTACCCGTTTAGGACAATATCTTGATGGTGGTAGTTTAATAGAGGCTGCTGTAGATGATTTAATGCTTTATGAAGGTCAAGCAACCTCTACTTCAGTTAATAATTTCTTGGCAACTAAACCAAAATTAATAAAAGTTACGGATTTATTAGGAAAGGAAGTAGATGTCAGTAATATAATTGACAATACAACCTTACTGTATATTTATGATGATGGAAGCGTGAAGAGAAAATTAATTATTGATTAACACTCTTTAAATTGTCCATTATTAAAAATTGCGAGTGCTTTGCCTTTTAATTTTTCTCCAAGAAATGGAGTGTTGAATGATTTAGATTTTATATCTTCAGATGTAAATGTCCACTCTAAATCAGGATTAAATAAAGTAATATTGGCATTCTCTCCTTCTTTAATTACTATCTCTTTAATCTTAAGTATCTTTCTTGGGTTTATTGATATTTTTTCAATTAATGTGCTCAAATCAATTTGAGGTAAGATGTGTTTTCCTAAAAGTCCAAAAGCAGTCTCTAACCCTATGATTCCATTAGCAGCATTATCAAAGTCTATTTTTTTATATTCATCAGTTATTGGGCTATGGTCAGTGCTTATTACATCAATAGTTCCGTCTTTTAAAGCTTTAACAAGTGCTGCATTATCCTTTTTCGTTCTTAAAGGAGGCATTACTTTGTATCTAGTGTCAAAGTTATTTACAGCTTCATCTGTTAAAAAAAGATTATGTAGAGCCACATCTGCAGTAACTTTTAATCCTTTAGTTTTAGCATGTTTTATTTTTTTTACATTATTTTTTGTTGAGATGTAGCTAAGGTGCAGTCTACTATTGGTATATTCACAAAGATTTAGATCTCTATCCA
Organism: Bacteroidota bacterium; assembly: GCA_036139835.1. Classification (GTDB taxonomy): domain Bacteria; phylum Bacteroidota; class Bacteroidia; order Flavobacteriales; family BACL11; genus BACL11. The sequence goes on along the minus strand of JAYZYW010000053.1, from coordinate 20,982 downwards.
CCATTATTTCCTCTGCAAGTGCTGGGATACCTTTTAATCCTAACATTGTACTTGTAATTCCTTCATGCATAAAACCATCATTTGCGATACTTTTATCGTTAGGGTAGTTCATAATTACAGTATCAGAATCTTTGGAATAAAGCATAGCAATTTTCATCACTTCATTTCTGGTAATTGATTTTTTATCATCTGTAAAAGCTTTACATCCTATCCTATGCATATCATGCATCTCTACAATATCATCTCCCTTTCCATTTTTTGTGATATTGCCCGCAGGAATTACATCAATGATATTTCCTTTGACTGCATTCTGTATGAAGTTAATCATGTTTTTATTATCAATGCTAGGATTATTGTTCGGCATTACCATTACTCCAGTAAAACCTCCTTTTAAAGCGGCATTACTTCCAGTAGCTAAAGTTTCTTGCTGCTCATATCCTGGTTCTCCAAAATTAGCATGCAAATCAAACCAACCAGGTGATAAGTGTAGATTTTCTGATTTATACTCTATCTCTGTTCCGTTAGCTATTGATTTTGCAATTTTTTTAATCTTTCCATTTCTGATCAATACATCCATTACCTTGTTATGATGCTTTGAGTTTGCGTTAATTATTTTGGCAGATTTGATTAGTAGATTCATAGTTTTATCAATTTAATAAGTAGTATTTCTAAAGCAAAAAATAATAGAGATAGAATGATTGCAATTTTCCAGTATTCTTTCCCAATTTCTTGTTCTTTTATGATTGTTTTTAGCGCAGTATTTTCTGTTGACATAACAGTCGTATTTTTAATATTATTCGTGGAAATAAAATCTTCAAGTTGATTAGTAGTTAATGATGACATGATGCTTTCAGAAGTGTTATAGTTAAAAGCAACTTTATCTACAAGTTGATCATTAGTTAAAATAGAATAAATCCCATTTTTAGTAATTTGATTATGAGTATTTAATAATTGTTTCCCATGCTTGTTAGTGAATGTTGGTATAATATCAATGTTTACTCCTTTTATGTGCGTAATATCAGTTGAGGTATTAATATATTTAGAACTAATTTCTTCATCAGAACCAATAATGTAATATGGTGTGTTTACTAGAATTGAAGAAGTTGCCATATTTATTAAGGTAGGCACAAAAAGAGCGTGTTTTGTAAAGTTATTATAACTGTTATTTAAAGGACTAGAAAATTGATAGATGCTCCCTTGTTTTGAAGTGTATGCACTTAGAAAATCTTGTTTGTCTGCAAAGCCAATTATTTGGGAGCATATCTTCTTTTTATTTAAAAAATAAGCTTGATTACTCATGGGGTAATTCACTTTATCTAGCGTTTCAGTAAATACATTTTTGTAAACAGGATGTTTAGTCCTAAACTGATTGATTTTTAACTCACTTTCTCTTTTCCTAGCAATAGTATTTATTCCTAATGAGTTTAGCAAAATATTATAATCGTTAAAATTAACTAAATCTGCAGGAGGAACTACAAGTAAACTGCCTCCATTATTTGTAAAGGATAATAAAGTGTTCAGTAAGCCACTACTAAGCTGTGTAACTTCATTAAGTATTATAAAATCTTGCTTTGATAATGTATTATGATTAATATTCTCTAAATTTAATGATGTGAAATTAAATAGAGCAGTGTCATTTCCGAAAAGGGCCTTGAAGGCGGTATTTTCATTTTCCTTATTTAGTGTAGTAATATTAATTTTTTCTGCTTTAGTTAGTGTAAAAAATAAATTGTTATCAAAAGTGATAGGGGAGTCATGAGTTCTTATTTCACCATTAATAAAGCGATTATTAGTAGTTAAAAATTTAAAAAGGATTTCTTTAGTTTCTTTAGCTAATAGACTGATGTATTGTTGTGATTTTTGCTTGCCATCTAAATATAAAAACAATACTTCATCTTTTATATCTTCATTGCTTGTGTTTCTAATAATGACATGAATTTCTATCTCATTATCTGATGTGAAAATAGGGCCTGAAGTAAATAGGCTATCAATACTAATATTTGAAGTGTTACTATTTGCTATTGGAATTAATGATATTTTGTTATTAATTTCATGTCCTTTTAGACCATTAAATGCTATAGTGTTTTCTTGAAAATCAGAGATAAAATATAAATGAGAATTGCTTGAGGTAATGCTATTCATTCTGGAGACAATATCAGTGATCCTTCTTTGTTTTGAAGAGGATTCAGTTTTTTCAATTTGCGATTTAATTACATCAGCGGTATAGCTTGATGTATGTTTTGATTCAAAATCATTTGTTATCAGATAAAAGTTGTTTTCTGATGGATAAACTTGACTTATCTCTATCGCCTTATTTTTTGCGCTATTTAGTAAATTCCCCTTTCCGAAATCAATATCCATACTTTGAGAATTATCAATATACAAGAAGATGTTATTAGACATCTTAGTAGTGTCTGCAGGCGTATATGGTTTTGCAAAGGCAATAACTAAAAAACTTATTGCAAGTATCCTACTTAAAAGTATTAGTATATTTTTTAACTCTGATTTTTTTTTATTCTCTTCTTTAATTTCTTTTAAAAAACGAATACTACTAAAGTAGATTATTTTGTGTTTCCTGAAATTAAATAGATGAATGAGAATAGGAATTGCTATTGCAAGGAGCGCATAAAGCAGTTGTGGGTTTTGATAAATCATCAAAGTGCAAAAGTAGACTATTTCATAAACTTAGCGTCTTTTTGATTAAATTATTTTTCCGTCTTGAATTTTTAGTGTTCTATGGGCAAGTTTTGCTAATTTTTTATTATGCGTAATTACTACTATAGTTTGGGATGTTTCTTTATTTAATTTTAAGAATAATTGATGTAATTCATCTGCATTTTTGGAATCTAGATTCCCTGAGGGCTCATCTGCCAATATAATAGAAGGGGAGTTAATTAATGCTCGTGCCACTGCAATTCTTTGTTGTTCCCCTCCTGATAACTCATCTGGTTTGTGTTCAGATCTATTGGCAAGGCCGAGTAAGTTTAAAAGCTCTAATCCTTTTCTTTCTGCCTCCTTTTTAGAAGTGTTATTTAAGTAAGCAGGTAAGCAAACATTTTCAAGTGCTGTAAATTCATTCAATAAATTATGGAACTGAAAAACAAAGCCAATTTCTTGGTTTCTGAATTTTGAAACTTCTTTTTCTGAAAGATTCTTAGTTTCTCGGCCATTTATTACTAATGATCCCTCTTGAATTTTATCAAGTGTCCCTAAAAGCTGCAGTAAGGTAGTTTTTCCTGCTCCTGAGGCTCCTACAATACTAACGAACTCACCCTTTTCTATATCTAAATCTATACCTTTAAGAACTTTTAGATTGTCATAGGAATAATGTATGTTGTTTGCTTGTATCATTTTATGAGGTAAAGATAATCTAAATAATAAATTATTTTTAATGAAAGACTATTTTGTTGTGATAGATTGAATGATTCTTTTAGATTTTCACTCCAGTGATTTATTAGGATATTACTTTCATTATCAATGCCATTTTTCCAAACCAGACTCATTTGACTACCTGGAGCAAACCACCAGTTAAAAATTATATCAGATGTCCAAGTAGTATAATTTATATTGTGTTCTCCAATATAATTACTTTCATATAAATAACTATCATCACCTAAGGTTTTAAATTCTAAATTTTTAACTTGGTCCATATGATATCTTAGTTTTATAGATAAGTCCATTTTATTGTTTACAATATAATTTGCATTCAATACATTAGTAATCATATATGTATTTCGTTTAGCAAAAATATAGTCAACTTGTGGTGGTTCTATTAATATCCCTGATGTATCATTTGTAACAAAACCAATATCATTAAATTCATTCCTAATAGAGAGTACATAGCGTAATGATACTTTGTCATTAATCCTGTAGCGAGGGGATATCCTCCAGCGATAACCATATCCTTTGTATAATGGCTGTATATTCATTCCTCCGCCTATATCTATAGCAAGTCTTTTTCTATAATCTGTTGAGAACCATCCACCTCCAGCTATTGATTTTGACCTTTTAACTGGATGTAATAAATTATTAGTTCTTGCTTCATAAAAATCATTTTTCTCATAAGGATTAATATTAGTACGTATAGAAATAGTAGTATAGTTTTTTAACGTCACACGTGCTGATGCCGCTAACTCTAGGTTAACAAATTTTTGATCAGTAAATAAAGTTTGGTGATTTATAGAGGTAGTTATATCTGAATTTACAAATCTTTTATTTTCATTAAATTGATGATAACTTAGAGATAGACCATTTGTTATCTCATTATTTGAGTATAAGAATCCTAAATCATTAGGATTGTACTTATCATCTTCAAAAATAGTATATAAATTAAATTTATAATTTCCGTTTGTTTTTGCTACCGCTAACAAACCAGAAAATCCTCTTGTTAAGTTGTTTCTTTCAAATTCCTGACTCATTTTTATTTTTCCAACATATGTGTATCTATTTTTTGTATCATTAATTTGTGTAAATACACCTGTTACATTAGCATCTTTCCCTACACCATTTTGAACCATATGTGTATTCATTAAACTTACTGATGAGCTATTGCCAAAAGCCTGATCAAATATCATAACATTATAGTTGGTCAAGGGGGCTTCATTTGTTTTATTAGTTACAGCATTCAGTACAGCAACTCCTAATCCGTTTTTAGTTCTTCCAGTAACTTTGGATGCATTTAATAAATCATCTTGTAGTCTTCTACTATAGAACATGTCCTCTCCTTTATTAAAGAGCTCAGTGCCTTCATTAAAAAATTGTCTTTTTTCATCATATTTTATCTCAAAAGGAGATAGATTTAATATCATTGCATCAGATGCGACTTGGCCAAAATCAGGAATAAGCGTCATATCAAGAGTAAAACTCTCATTTATTCCATATTTTAAATCTATGCCATAATTATATGGAAAGGTAGTTTCTCCATCATACATATCTGCATAAATGGATGCATAAGGCATAAATGAAAGACGTAGGGGTGAGTTAACATCTTTAATTCCTTCTAGAAGTCCAGCTTGTAATGCAAAGTCATCATAATTTACATCTATTGGATTCCAACTATATGTTTCTCTATACCTTCTAATTTCCCTTGCCATGTTTATTGCCCAAGGCTTATTAGCTTCTGGGAATCTTAATTGAGAAAAAGGAATAGAGAATTCGACCACCCATCCTTTATTATTTATATTGACAGCTGAATTCCAAACGGCATCCCATGTCTCATCAATGCCTGTTTTGGAAAATTTTCTATCTACTTGTACTCCTGCAGCGGTTACCATGAAGTTATATTCAACCTGAGCATCATTGAATGGTTCTATAAATATTCCAAATGCATCAAAGTTTTTATTTTCTTCATCTCTTTTGGAAAGTTCTTGAAGTATACTATCAGGAGCGTTATCATACATCATCACACCAAAATAGATATTCTTACTATCATAACATATTTTAACCTCTGTTTTTTGATGTTGTCTTTCTGGTGTTCCGTTATTTGGAGAAATTTGAGAGAAATTTTTTGCAATCTTTAAATCTGCCCAAACTTTATCATTTAGCTCTCCATCTATTTTAGGTGGGTTTTGTATTTCCTTTATATTGTACACTTTTTTATCTGAAAATTGACTAAAAGTAAGTAGGGGTAATAGTGTAAAAAGAAGTAAAATATTTTTAATTCTCATCAGGTTTAAAATTTGGCGCAAAAATATATAATTTAATGTCAATAGAAGTTTGTAATTCAAATCAATCCTATATTTTTACCGAACTAAAAAACTACTAATGAATTTACACGAATATCAAGCAAAGGAATTACTAAATAGCTTTGGCGTAAGCATACAAAGAGGCATTGTTGCAAGTACTGCAGAAGAAGCAGTTGCAGCTGCTGAAAAATTAACAGCTGAAACTGGTACTAGCTGGTGGGTAATAAAAGCACAAGTTCATGCCGGTGGAAGAGGTAAAGGAGGGGGGGTGAAATTGGCTAAATCACTAGCTGAAGTTAAATCAATTTCAAATGATATATTAGGCATGCATTTAGTTACTCCACAAACTTCAAAGGAAGGAAAACTCGTGCATCAAGTATTGATTGCTGAAGATGTGTATTATCCTGGTAAGAGTGACACTTCTGAATTTTATATGTCAGTTTTATTAAACAGAGGTACTGGAAGAAATATGATTATGTACTCAACTGAGGGCGGAATGGATATTGAGTCAGTTGCTGAAAATACTCCACATCTAATATTTACTGAAGAAATTGATCCAAAAGTTGGTTTAACAGGATTTCAGTGCAGAAAAGTTGCATTTAACTTAGGACTAAGTGGTGGATCATTCAAGGAAATGACAAAATTTGTTTTTTCACTTTATACTGCATACGATAAAACGGATGCTTCTCTTTTTGAAATAAATCCTGTACTTAAGACATCCGATGATAAAATTTTAGCGGTAGACTCAAAAGTATCTATTGACGATAATTCACTTTTCCGTCATAAAGATTTTGTAGAATTAAGAGATAAGAGAGAAGAAGATGCTACTGAAGTTGAGGCAGGAGAATATGGGCTTAACTTTGTAAAACTTGATGGTAATGTAGGTTGTATGGTAAATGGCGCAGGGCTTGCTATGGCTACTATGGATATTATTAAAATGGCAGGAGGAAACCCAGCTAACTTTTTGGATGTTGGGGGTACTGCTGATGCAAAAAGAGTAGAGCAAGCATTTAGAATTATTTTAAAAGATCCAAATGTAAAAGCAATTCTTGTAAATATTTTTGGTGGTATTGTAAGGTGCGATAGAGTTGCTCAAGGTATTGTTGATGCATATAATAATATTGGAGAGATTGGGATCCCTTTAATTGTGAGATTAGAAGGAACAAATGCTGCTGAAGCTAAAAAACTAATTGATGCTAGTGGCCTTAAAGTAGAATCTGTAATTTTACTTCAGGAAGCAGCTGATAAAGTTGCAGAAGTTTTAGCTTAATTTTAAATAATTCAATATTATAAAATCCAAGTTTTTCTTGGGGTTTTTATTTTTACATTATGTTTAAAAAATATAATACAATAATTAAAGGATCCTCTAAAAAGGAGATTTTAATTGACACAACTTTTTATGAGGAAAGTATTGCTAATGAGATTGTTGTTTTTTCTCATGGGTTTAAAGGGTTTAAAGATTGGGGCCCTTTTAATAAGATTGCAGAACACTTTGCAAGTAATGGTTTTGTATTTGTTAAATTTAATTTTTCATACAATGGGACATCTATTGATAATCCTTCTGATTTTGTTGATTTAGATGCTTTTGGAAACAATAATTTTTGTAAGGAATTAGATGATTTAGGTTTAGTGATGAATTGGGTGAGAAATGAATTCTCTAATCCTAATATTACTTTGTTTGGGCATAGTAGAGGGGGAGCTATTTCAATTCTTAAGTCAGCAGAAGATGATCGTATTTCAAATGTGATAAGCTGGGGATCTCCATCTGATTTTTTGGCTAAATTACCAGTTTATGAGAAAGTAAACAAGTGGAAAGAAAGCAATGTTGCGTATATTTATAATGGGCGTACAAAACAAAATATGCCTTTATATTATCAGTTTTATGAAAGCTGTATAGCTAATGCAGGCAGATTAAATATTAAAAATGCAGTAACAAACATGCAAGTACCACATTTGCATATTCATGGTGATGCTGACCCTACCGTTTTAATTGATGAAGCACATAATATTAAAAGCTGGAATTCAAAAACTCACTTATATATTATTAAGGGTGGTAATCATGTTTTTGATGGTTGTCATCCTTATAATTTAATAGCTTTTCCAAAAGATCTAAAGGATGCTATAGATACTTCAATAGATTTTTTAAAAGGTTAGTGAAGCTGATGGGGTTTCACTTTGGTTCGCAAAGTCTTTATCTAAGTACTTGAAATATCCTGATATTGCAATCATAGCTGCATTATCAGTACAATATTCAAATTTTGGAATATAAAGCTTATATTTTTTATCATTAGCTAATTTTTGTAATTCATTTCTAAGGTATGAATTAGCAGATACTCCTCCAGCAATAGCTACTTCTTTAATTCCTGTTTTTTGAATAGCTTTTTGTAGTTTTTCTAATAAAATAGTAACAATACTATGCTGAATTGATGCACATAAGTCTTCTAGGTTTTCTTTAATAAAACTAGGATTTTTTTTCATGTTATTTTGTATTTTATAAAGGATGGAGGTTTTAAGGCCACTAAAGCTAAAATTTAAATCCTTAATTTTAGGTTTCCCAAACTCAAAAGCATGTATATTCCCTTTTTTAGCATATTTGTCAATTAAGGGGCCACCTGGATATGGGAGTCTTAAAATCTTCGCTGATTTGTCAAAAGCTTCACCAGCAGCATCATCAATAGTTGTGCCCATCACCTGCATTTTACTAGTGCTTTCAATTTTTACTATTTGAGTATGTCCTCCAGAAACTGTTAAGCATAAGAAAGGAAATCTAGGTACTTGTTTGTCTTCATCAATAAAATGAGCAAGGATGTGAGCCTGCATATGGTTTATGGGAATTAATGGAATATCCATTCCCATTGCAAATGATTTTGCAAAGGAGCTTCCTACTAGTAGAGATCCTAATAAGCCTGGCCCTTTAGTAAAAGCAACAGCGGTTATATCGTCTTTTTTAATGTTTGCTTTTTTAATTGCAGCATCAACCACAGGTATAATATTTTGTTGATGTGCTCTTGAGGCTAATTCCGGAACAACACCACCATAAAGCGAATGAACTTTCTGATTAGCTATCTGATTAGAAAGGATTTTTTTTCCTTGTAAAATTGCTGCTGATGTGTCATCACAAGAGGATTCAATTCCTAATATTATAGGCTCTTTACTCATCAAGATTTTTTAATGAATGCCCCATTTTATCTCTTTTAGTTTCAAGATATAATTTATTATGTTCGTTTGATTGAATTTCAATTGGAACAGTTTCAATAATTTCAATACCATATCCAATAAGTCCAACTCGTTTTTTAGGATTATTGCTTAGCAATTTTATTTTAGTAACATTCATCGCTCTTATTATTTGAGCACCTATGCCATAATCTCTGTCATCTGCATTAAATCCAAGCTCAGTATTTGCTTCTACAGTATCTCTGCCATTTTCTTGTAATTCGTAAGCTTTTAATTTATTTAGTAGTCCAATACCTCTGCCTTCTTGGTTCATGTAGACTAAAATACCTCTCCCTTCTTCTTCAATTTTTTTTAAGGCTCGATGTAACTGAGGGCCACAATCACATCTACAACTGCCAAATATATCACCAGTTAGGCAAGAAGAATGAACCCTTACTAGAACTTTATCATTTATTTCCCATTTTCCTTTATAGATTGCTAAATGCACTTGTTCATTAGTGGTTTGTTTAAAAGCTTTCATTTTAAAGTCCCCAAACTCTGTGGGTAATTCTACGGAAGCTTCTTCCGTAATTAGAGATTCGTGTTTTATTCGGTATTCAATTAAATCTTTTATTGTAATAAATTTTAAATTAAATTTTTTGGCAATCTTAAATAACTCAGGTGTTCTAGCCATAGTACCGTCTTCATTTAGAATTTCAACAATAACACCAGCAGGATATAGACCTGAGAGTCTTGCTAAGTCAATCGCAGCTTCTGTGTGTCCGGCTCTTCTAAGTACTCCACCTTGTCTTGCTTTTAATGGAAAGATATGTCCGGGCTTTCCTAATTCCTCTGGCCTCGTATTTATATTAGCTAATGCCTTAATAGTTTTTGCTCTATCTTGAGCCGAGATTCCAGTCGTACAACCATTTCCAATTAAATCAACAGAGATGGTAAAAGGTGTCTCAAATGCAGCAGAATTTGTTCCAATCATAAGATCAAGGCCTAATTCCTCACACCTATTTTCTAATAAAGGAGTGCAAATCAATCCTCTGCCATGAGTAACCATAAAGTTAATCATTTCAGGTGTAGCCATCTCAGCTGCAGCCACAAAATCTCCTTCATTCTCTCTATTCTCATCATCAATTACAATAATTGTTTTACCTATTTTAATATCAGTAATTGCTTCCTCTATAGTATTGAATTTCATATTTTTTTCTTGAAGGTGCGAAAGTAATATAATTTACGCTATTGAATCTTATTTTTTAAAGCGATTAAAAACAAGAGTTAATTGTGTGAGATCAAAAAGTTTTGAATCATTTTTTGCTTTATAGATCAAGAATATTGCAATAGGAAGAAAAATAATATTTGCTAACCACATTCCTTCATAAGCTTGCATACTTAAATCTTTGGCTGATTTTTCTCCAATTATATTTAGTATATAATAAAAAATGAAAAATAGAGCTGCAACCAATATTGGAACACCAAACCCTCCTTTTTTGATAATAGAACCAAGAGGAGCACCAATTAAGAATAATAGTAAGCATGCAACTGCTAAGCTGATTTTTCTGTGCCACTCAATTTTATGTTTTGTGATTATTATTTTCTGGTATTTTAAGTCATCTTTGTTTGATTTTGTAACTGATTCAAGCATTCGCATTTTATTTATTGCAATATCATATTGTTGTTTTTTCTTAGTTGGGGATATAGTAGCTTCAAAAGTGCTATCCAACATCAACTTATTTTCATATCTACTTGAAATATTATTTTTAAACAATAATTCTTTTTCGTGATATTTTAGTTGTAAAGAATCAATAGCACTAGTTAATTGCTTGTTGTTTAGCATAGCATAATGCCCTTTATATAGTTTTTCACTATTTTTGATAGTATTAAAGCTTTCTAAATCAAACCTAATAAGATCTTCTTTAAAATGTGTAGTTCTAAAAGGATTATCTTTCTTCCTTTTCTTTTCTGGAATATCAACATAAGAATGTCCGTTATAAAGGATAAGTTCTAAGAATTTTTCATCAAGAGTTAGTTGCATTTTTCCGCTTTCAGCAATTAGCACCTTATTATTTCCGTTCCCAGATGTATGATCATAAATAATGATATCTTTTAATATAATTCCATTTGCATCTTTTTCATTTATTTTGATGCTAAACCCATCAATATCTTTATAAAAAACTCCTTCTTTAATGTTTAATGCTGGTTTTTTTTTCTGAATATCATATATCATGGATCCATTTTTAAGATTGGCAATAGGCATAACATAGTTTGAAAATAAAAAGGAGCTATAACTTAAAAGTAGCACTAAAAAAATAAGTGGTAGTAATAGTTTATAAAGTGATATTCCTGCAGATTTTAGCGCTACAAGTTCATATTGCTCGCCAAGCTTTCCAAATACCATAACTGAGGATACTAACATTGCAATTGGAAGTGCTATTGGAACAAATCTAGCAGATGCATAAAATAATAGTTCAGAAATTTGAATGAATTCTAATCCTTTGCCTACTAAATCATCAATATATTTCCAGAGAAATTGCATTAATAATAGGAATATAGCAATGAAGAATGTTGCTATAAAAGGACCTAAAAATGATTTTATTAGAAAAAGGTGTAGCCGTTTCATAAAGAAGCTAAATTAAAATTATGAGCCAATTGCGTTTTTGAAATATACTTGCCGAGACATTTGTCGGTAATTCTAATGTGTATTTTGTTAAATAGGACATTTGTTTTAATAAGTTTGCAAATGGATTTCACAAAGATACTATATTATGGCGTTAATACAATCAATGGAAAAGCAAGGGAATTTTTTGTTTAAATACAGAGGACAATTTCCAGTTTTATTATTTGTTCTAGCAATTCCTTTTATTTATTTAACAGATTATAATAGTATAAGCGAACAAATGCAGTCTTACTTTTTGCATATTGCTATTATATTATCTGCTATTGGATTTTTAGTGCGCTTTTATACCATTGGAACTACTCCCCAAGGAACAAGTGGGCGTAATACTAAGGAACAAGTTGCAACCGTTTTAAATTCAACAGGGATGTATTCCATGCTTAGGCATCCTTTATATTTGGGGAATTACCTTATATGGTTAGGTATAGCAGTGTCTACTTTTAATATTTGTTTTATAGGAATTATGAGTTTGTTGTTTTGGGTGTATTATGAAAGAATAATGTTTGCCGAAGAGCGATTTTTAGAAAGTAAATTTGGTGATGTTTATTTAAATTGGTCGAATACTTTGCCTGCTTTTATTCCCTCAGTATTAAATTTTAAAAAATCAGAGACCCCTTTTTCAATTATAACTGTACTTAGGAGAGAGTATGCGGGTATTCTTGCAGGTATAATTGGATTTGCTTTTGTTGAAGGATTTAGAAATTATTTTACAACTAAAACATGGGTTATTTCTACTTTTAGTTTGCAGTTTTTAATTAGTACTCTAATATTAGTTTTTATACTAAGGACATTAAAGCATTATACTAATGTATTAAACGAAAAAGGAAGGAGTTAATTTTTTTAAAAAATAGATTTTAAAATACGTGAAAAGAATATATTTGCATTCTTATAATTTGGCGTGGTAGCTCAGTTGGTTAGAGCGCAGGATTCATAACCCTGAGGTCGGGAGTTCAAATCTCCCTCACGCTACTAGATAAGGATCCCTTTTTATATAGTTTGGCTTAATATAGTAAGGGGTCTGCTTGTGTGCCTTTTGATTTGTAATAGGTTAGTAGAATTTAATTTTTTCTCATTAAGTGGGCTTATTTTTTGCCTGTCAGAGTGCTAGTTTCTCATTTTTTGATACAAGAAATCTTTCTTTAGTAAATTTCTTTTTAAATATTCATATATTTACACAATAATTTTAAAAAGTAAAAATTATAATTGAAACATGAAATCTTTTTTATATTTTATATTTATAGTGTTATGCATCTCATCATGTAAAAAAGATGCGGATATTATTTCTAATAATGATGCTCCTTATTATGGAGAGATTCCGACAATATTGCTTGAGAATTATGTGAATAGAATATATATTGATCTAATTGGAAGAGAACCTCTTGATGATGAAATGATAAATGATGTTCAATATTTAAGAGATGCTAATGTAACGATAGCGAGTAGAGATTCTCTTTTGTATAAATTGCAATTTGACACAACCTATATTGAAGGCGATTCTTCTTATAAATTTGCTTATTTTCATAGAGTGTATGAGATGGTTAAGGTTAGATTGTTAGAAGGGGTTTCAAATGCTTATATTTCAGGAGATCTGAATATGTGGTGGGGAGCTTATGTAAATGACTCCATTAACAATGATTTATTAGCGGCAAACAAGAAATTATTACAATATCATATACTGAATAATGTATTGAAATCAGAGTTAGAGTACTATAATAATCAAATAGAAATAAGTGAGATGCATCGGCGTATGATCTATAATTCTGTTTATGATAAGATTAACATGAATACATTTAATTTTATTAATGCAGCTTTTGATAATTTATTATTCCGTTTTCCTACACAACATGAATTTAATCAAACATATATAATGCTTGAAGATAATACAGCTCAAATTGTCCTTAATGTTTCTGGCAATAATAAAGAAGACTTTACTTATATTATTTCAAATTCTAGAGGCTTTTATGAGGGTATGATAATATGGACGTATCACGCTTTACTGGCAAGAGAGCCATCTACTCAAGAGATCGATGTTTTAATGCAGGAGTTTTATGAAAATCATGACTTTCAGTGGATTCAAAGGCAAATAATGAAAACAAATGAATATGCACATTTTTAATTTAAAATTTATGAATAAAAAGATAGTATTATTATTGATTATAGTTATTTCTATATCTTCTTGTAAGAAAGATGATCCTATTTATGATATTAATCAGATACAATCTCATTCATATAATGCTAATAAAAACAAACTTAAAAGTGCATCTCAATATATTTCTATTTTATATGCAAATTTATTTCAAAAAGCTCTTTCCCCAAATGAGTTAGTAGAGATTACGAGGTGTATTGAGTCAGTTGGAGATAAGGAATTAGTTCATGAAGTGATTATAAGTAATTTTATGAATAAGGAAGGTGTTACAATCCCAAGTGATTCATTAATGCGAGAAGATTTGAATCTATTTATAGAAGATACTTATAAGAGATTTTTTGTTCGTGACATTACTGAAGCTGAAAGAGAATATTTTTTGAATTTCTTTGCTTCACATCCAAATGTGTCTTCAGAAATGGTTTATACAGCTTTCTCCTTATCTAATGAATATCAATTTTATTAAAAGATTAACAAGATGAAAAGAAGAAATTTTTTAAAGAATGCAGCCTTAGGAACAACAGCAATAAGTATGCCTTTCCTTCTTCCTGGAGGAAGGTTATTTGCAGCAACAGGCTCTGCAATGGCTGATCATGTAGTTTTTGTTGCTTTTGCAGGTGGAGTACGCCAGCAAGAATCAGTTCTTCAGAGGTATCTACTCGATAGTCAGGATTACCCTAGTGAAGGGAATATTATGTATAATTTGCTTAATGGAAATGCTCCAGATGAGAAGATTGTATACGGAACAGATGGCACCGTGGAAGGCGATACGCCTATACCAAAGATTCTAAGCCAATCATTAGAAAGTCAAGGAACAATTTTTAAAGAAATGATTTCTTCACATGCCGGTCATTATGGCGGATTAAATACTTTGTTAACGGGTAATTATCAATATACTCAAGGGCTTAATAGTAAGAGTCAAATGCCTACGATCTTTGAATATGCCAGAAGGCATCTAGGGGTTCCTGCTTCAAAGGTTTGGTATATTGGTAATGGAATAGGGAATTCTATACCATTACTTGATTATAGTATTCATCCCGATTACGGGTCTCAATATGGAGCAAACTTCTTGGCACCTACAATTACATTTGGAGCTGATGGATTTAAACATCTTAAAAATGCCAAAGTATATCATCCTGAGGAAGAATTGGATCCTATGTATAAGATGAAGTATTTTTTAGATAATATTTGGTACTCTCAAGGAAAAGCTATACCAAATATTGGTAATACTGATGAGGAAAAATATGAAATAAAAGAGTTTTTTAAAGAGATGTTTGAAAAAACAGAACAAGGAATAATTGCACATCCACCAGTAAATGGAGGGGAATTAAATTCTATAGGTTATGCTTGTGAGGTTATGAAAAGATTTAAGCCAAAAATAACAGTTGTTTATTTGTCATCAGTTGATTCTTGTCATAATAATTTTACTTCTTATCTACAGAATTTACATAGAGCGGATCATGGCGTAGGTCATCTTTGGGATTTTATACAAAATCAAATTCCTGAAATGTCAGGTAATACTGCGATTATTTTAGCCCCTGAGCAAGGTAGGAATCTTGAATCTAATAATATAGCTGATGCTAATGGTTTTAAAGGTTATGATCATAGTGATGCAAATACTAGAAGAGTTTTTGGAATGATGGCAGGCCCTGGAATACAATCTAATGAATCAAGAGGAAGTGAAGGAAATCCACAAGGAGATCTTTTGCATATCACTCCTACTATTGCTGAGATATTAGGATTTAAACAAGAAGTGCTAAACACAGGTCTCGTTGCCAATAATCAATCGCTATTTGATTTAATATAATGAGGACCCTTACTTCTCTTATCTTGATAACGGTTTTATTCTCATGCCAGAAAGATAGAATAAACCCATATGATGATCCGAACTTAGATCCTCCACAAAGTAATGATACTAATTATTTTAATAACCCTAGCTCATTTTCATCATTACAAAATAATATCTTTCAACCTTATTGTAATAATGCTGGTTGTCATGATGGTACATTTGAACCTGATTTTAGAACAATAGAGAGTTCCTACAGTACATTGGTGTATCAACCTGTTATAAAGAATGACATGGATGCAAATTATGAATTTAGAGTTAAACCAGGTGAATCAGAAAAAAGTGTTCTATATGCTAGACTTTTATCTGATCCAAATGGTGTCTCTACTTTTGATAATAACTCCCAGGTAATGCCATTAACTGCTGATATAATATATGATCCAGATCAATCTCATCCTTGGCATGGAATCAAGAATCAGTTGATACCTAATATAAAAGATTGGATTGACAGTGGTGCAAAAGATATCTTTGGTAATTTGCCATTAGAACCAAATAACAAACCTGAAATGAGGGGTTGTATAGCATTTTTAACTGGCCAAACTACTCCATTAAATAGAGTCCTCCCCAGAGGGAGCATTTATATTCCTTCTTCTGCATCATCTGTTGATTTTTGGTTCAGTGTTCTAGATGACATTCAGAATTCATCTGAATTAACATATAATAAGATTAAATTTTCTAAGAATATAGTTAATTTTAATGCTCAGCCTTCATATCCTTTAGAAATAATCTCACCTCCAATAATAGAGACGGGTTTTTATCAAAGTACAACAGATAATTTCTATCATAAGTATACTTTAGATATGTCATCATATAATTCAGGAGATATTGTGTTTATGAAAATTTATGTACAAGATAATGTAAATCCAGTTACTGAGATTCCTTCTAATGGAGCAGAATATGAAATTATTAAACATTTCACATTTACAGTATTATAAAATGAGACAGTTTTGCCTATACTTACTTATCTCATTATTATTAGTCTGTTGTAAAAAGAATGATGATCCTATATTTACAATTAATCTGGAGCAAGCTATTCCAACAACTCTTATAGAGTTTAAAGAGAATATTTTAGTAACAATAACCTATGAACATCCTGATGGCTACTTAGGTTTTTATGATCCCGATTATCTTTCTTTAGAGATTAAAGATAGTCGTCTTATAAATGCAGATTATTATCATTTAATACCTGTCAATCCTCCTGATCATACATTGTCTACTCATGGGGAAGTATTAATTGAAATTGATTCACCGTTTATTTTAGGTGTTGGGAGTATAGAAACTTTAGAATTTAAAATCCGTATTCAAGATAGAGAGATGAGATGGAGTAATCAAGTTACCACTCCTTCTATAACGGTGCATAAAGAATGAAAAAACTTATATATTTAGTATTAATTTTTCTTTGCTTTAGTAAGCTTTTATCGGCACAATATGTAATGTCCAATCTAACTGTTTATGATTGTCAAGGCTCTCTCACGGATAGTGAGGCAAATGCATTAAATAGCGGCTGGTATGACAATAATGAGAATTTTTCATTTGTAATTTGCCCAAATGGAGCTTATTCAATAGCTATTAATTTTACTTTTTTCCTTACAGAGCCGATTAATGATTATATTATGATTTATGACGGGCCAGATAACACTTACCCTGTTCTAGGAGGCCCTTATTCAGGAACAAATTTGCCACCTCAGATTGTTTCAAATGGCTGTGTGACAATTACTTTTATTTCAGACGTTAATGTCACATCTGAAGGTTTTGAGTTAAATTGGGAAGCACAATTAATTCCACCACAACCTCCAGTTTTAAGTTTCCCAATAACACCAAACTGCAGTACAAATGTATTAACTCTAATGCTTGATCAGAATATGCATTGTGATTCAGTCTCAACTTCTCAGATATCATTAGGTGGTCAGCTAAATCAAAATATAGTGGCAATACCTTTAAATTGCTTGAATGACTCTACAAATATGATTCAACTTAGTTTAAGTCCAGGTTTGAATGAGAGTGGAAATTATAATATTTATTTTCAGAGTTATTTTACTGATGAATGTAACACCCTCTGGGATTTATCTGCTGGATTACAATTTATTATTAATGATTGTCCTTTGCAAGTAGATTTAACTGCTAATAATACTGAAATTTGTTTAGGGGAATGCGTTGACTTATATACTAATGTTAGCGGAGGAGATGTCGCAACTTATAATTACTCTTGGAATCCTACATGGCAGAATAGCCCTGGTATTCAAACTGTTTGTCCTTCTTTCACAACTCAGTATATAGTTATTGTAGATGATAATAGTCCCGCTGTCTCAGCTAGTGATACTATTATAATTAACGTAGATAACCCCCCAGTATTACAATTGCCATTTGCTATTTGTGAAACAGATGTTCCTGTTGATTTAACAGCAGTTCCTTCTGGTGGTTCTTGGTCTGGAACTGGAATAGTGAATACAACTAATGGTACATTTGATCCTGATGGTTTGCCTGCAGGGATATATACTGTTAATTATGATCTTGGTGCTTGCGATGAGCAATTAGATATAACAGTACTAGATATATATGCAGGTTCAGATATGTCAGCTTGCATAAATACAGCTGTATTTAATTTAAATACTGCACTAACAACTCCAGGTGGAAGCTGGTCAGGCTGCACCTGTATACAGCCAAATGGAGATATTATTGTTGGTTCTATTCCTACAGTTATTACTGCTATTTATACATTACCAAATGGTTGTTCGGATACTCTGATAGTTTCAGTTGTAAATGAAATTACAATGCCAGTAGATACTACGCTTTGTCAACAATCAGGAAATGTTTCTCTTATCTCAGAGCCAATTAATGGAATATGGTCTGTTTTGCCAAGTAATAATATTTCCCCTAGTATTTGCACAAATCCTATTATAACTTTTCCTCACCAAGAAGGCTGGGAAAGTGGGTTGAATGGATGGACGCATGATCCTAATAATGACTTTGACTGGATTACAAACACAGGTCCAACACCATCTGGAAATACAGGCCCTAGTTCTTCATATGAGGAAAGTTATTATATATATACAGAAGCTTCTGGTTCAAATCATCCAGCACAAAGTGCTGGTTTAATTAGCCCTTGTATTAATGTTTCAGCATATAATAATCCTGTATTGCACTTTTGGTATCATATGTATGGCACAGGTCAAGGATCTTTAGCAATTGATATATCAGTTGATAATGGGGTAAGTTGGACTTGGAATTATTGGTCAATGTATGGAAATCAAGGTAATCAATGGTTTGAAGCAGCTGTAGATCTTTCTGTATTTAATAGTTCTGAATTGAAAATACGTATACGAGTAGTCACTGGAGATACTCATAGGTCTGATGTTGCTATTGATAAACTTTCAATTTTAGGAGGCCCTGTTACTCCAGATGGGGATTTTTTAACAGATGTAGCAACTTCTGGAACACATAATCTTATGTATTCCATACAAGGTTGTGATGACTTTGTAAATATTACTATTAATGAAATTAATGCAGGGCCTGATCAGATTGCATGTCCTTTACAGTCACCATTCAATCTGATTGGATCTCCAGCTGCTGGAGTTTGGAGTGGAAATAATGTTACAAATACTAGTTTAGGGATATATGACCCATCACTTTTCTCAGGTTTGGATATCATTACATATTCATTTAATGGATGTGTTGATACAGCTGAGATTCTAGTAGTAGATACTGATGTGCAAATAGACTCATTATTCTTCTGTTTAAATTCTGGAATACAAATTCTTGATATGTCAATAGCTCCAAGAACACCATGGAATGGTGTCTGGAGTGGCTTAGGTATTGTTAGTGGTAATTTCCCTGGCGAATTTGATCCTAATATAGCAGGAGTCGGTATGCATACAATTATTTATGAGGCTAATACATGTGTTGATTCATTCATTATTAGTGTCTTACCAAGGTCTGTTTTATCGGATACTTTGATATGCTCCGCTTCTAATGACATCATATTAAATGTAAATCCCTCAGGAGGATATTGGAGTGGTAATGGTATTATTAATAATACAACAGGTTTGTTTTCGCCATCACAGCTATCTGTTGGGATTCATTATCTAGAATATACAGCTTTAAATAACTGTGTTGATACTTTTATTATAGAGATTTATAATTCACCAGTTTTAAGTTTGAGCGGTTTAAATGATAATTATTGCTTTATTGATTCAAATATATTGATTTCAACTTCTCCTGCTTCTGGTGGTTTGCTTTCTGGAAATGGTGTTAGTGGTAATTTGTTTAATCCTGCAATAGCAGGAGCAGGGTATCATACAATAACCTTTACATATGGCACAGGTAATTGCTTGCAAAGTATTGATACAGTGGTTTTTATAGAGGCTGAGTTATTGTCTGCAGCTTATATTAGTGATGATTCTTTGTGTTTGGGAGATGTAGTAACTATAGGTGCAAATGCAAGTGGAGGTATAGGAAGCTATGTGTTTAGTTGGGATAATGGATTAAGTAATAGTTTTGAACATCTTATAAGTCCATCTTTTTCAACAGATTATATAGTCATTATTTCTGATGGTTGTTCTGATGATGTTAGTGATACAATCAAAACATTTGTTTATCCTACTTTTGATATGAGTTTTAATACTTCTGAGAAAGTGTGCTATGGTGATAGTGGGTTTGCGAAAGTTAGTGTTATTCCAGCAGGCAATTACGATTACTTATGGAATAATATCCCTCCATCAACTCAGGATAGTATTTATGCTTTGGCAAATAGAAATTATCAGCTTATAGTGACGGATAATAATACAAACTGTTATATAGAAGACACTATTTCGATTCCAGGCTATGGAAATATTTTTGCTTATTTTTTCCCAAACCAAACAGAATGCATATCTCTCTTAGATGGTAATGTGCAATTTATTAATAATAGCATTATAAATACTAATGAGATCTCTAGTAATTCATATTGGGATTTTGGAGATGAGACTACTTCTTCTTATGTTAATTATGAAAGCCCAATGCATACTTATACAGATACAGGTCTTTTTAATGTTATACTATATTTAGAAAATATAGGCGGCTGTAAAGACTCAATCAATCATATTGTTTGTATTATGCCAGATATGGAGATTTATGTTCCTAATAGTTTTACACCTAATGGGGATGACTGTAATGATGAATTTTATATTAAAGGAGCAGGAGGGTTTCATTCTTTTAATATTAAGATACATAAAAGATGGGGAGCAGAAATAATTTTTGAGTCTAATGAAATTCTCGTTACGAATCATTTAGATGATGGTAATATTTGTAATACAATAATAAATAATGATGATTATTATAAGATGGGAAGTTGGAATGGAGTAATGATAAATGGTCTTGAGGCGCCACAAGGGGTATATCCTTATGTTATTAATTATATGCACACTAAAGAAAGCAATGTTGAAACATTGGTAGGCTTAATTATATTGATTAGATGATACTTTGTTATAAGTTCTAC
>JAYZYW010000052.1:0-13378 GCA_036139835.1 Bacteroidota bacterium | reverse complement strand
TCTTCCTTCCGCTAAAATAATAATATCTTTTCCATTTAAGTTATATAAGTCTACCTGAGGTTTAATCTCAATTTTTGTTTCACCACAATTTTCGTTTAGCCATGCCATATCAATTTCATTATCAAAATGACCAATATTACATACAATGGTTTTATCTTTCATGTTCTCAAAATGACGAGATTGAATAATGTCTTTATTTCCTGTTGTAGTAACAATAATATCTGCATTTTTACACGCATCATCCATTCTTTTAACTGCAAAACCATCCATTGCAGCTTGCAATGCGCAAATAGGATCAATCTCAGTAATAGTAACTCTGGCTCCAGCTCCTCTAAGTGAAGCTGCGGAACCCTTACCTACATCACCATAACCAGCAACAACAGCCACTTTCCCAGCCATCATTACATCAGTTGCTCTTCTTATTGCATCTACTAAAGATTCCTTGCACCCGTATTTATTGTCAAATTTTGATTTTGTAACAGAATCGTTAATATTAATAGCAGGAAGGGTAAGTATTCCTTTCTCCATTCTTTCGTATAATCTATGAACCCCAGTAGTAGTTTCTTCAGAAAGACCTTTTATTCCATTAACCATTTCTGGAAATTTATCCAAAACCATATTGGTTAAATCCCCACCATCATCTAAAATCATGTTTAACGATTTTCCACCTTCAAAAGCAGTAAGTGTTTGTAAAATACACCAGTCAAACTCTTCTTCATTCATACCTTTCCAAGCAAAAACAGGCACTCCTGTTGCTGCAATGGCTGCTGCTGCCTGATCCTGTGTTGAAAAAATATTACACGACGACCAAGTAACCTCAGCCCCTAAATAAACCAATGTTTCAATTAATACTGCTGTTTGAATTGTCATATGCAAACATCCTGCAATTCTTGCCCCAGATAATGGTTTGCTATCTCCAAATTCCTCACGAATAGCCATTAACCCTGGCATTTCTGCCTCCGCCAATGTAATTTCTTTTCTACCCCATTCTGCTAATTTAATATCTTTTACCTTATAATGCATAGTCTCTAATTCCATATTGATTTTTTAGGATTGCAAATATACGCATAATTATTACTTTAGCACTTGATATTTTAAGATATGCCCATCATCCAAAAAATTAAAGAAAATAACTGCCAAATTATTATTTGGGACATGAGCGAATCATTAGATGAGCTTCTTCAATTATCTAAGCACTTAACTATTTCAAAATTCAAAACTGAAAATAGAAAAAAAGAAATTCTCTCAAGCAGATTATTACTGCATGAACTTCTACCTAATACTCCAATTTCTTACAATACATATGGAGCTCCAGAAATTGAAAATAATAATTTTATTTCCATTTCGCATTCAAAAAATCTTGCAGCAATTATTATCAGTAAAAATAAAGTTGGATTAGATATTGAGCAAATTAGTAAAAAACCACTTAAATTATCCTCAAAATTTATTTCAAAACATAGTCATAATCCTTTATCGAAAGAAAAAGCAACATTAATTTGGGCCTGTAAAGAAGCCATCTATAAATGGCATCAAAAAGGAGGTGTTAATTTTATTACAGACATAAAAATAAACCCATTTATTATTAAAGATAAAGATGAATTAAGTGCTAAATTTAAAACCCATAAACTGACATTGCACTATAAAAAAATAGATGCGCATTTTTTAGTGTATGTTTGCAAATGAAAATATTAACATGACCATTTACAATAAAATAACAACAGATAAAAAGACAAATAAAAAATCTTTTGCGCTTTTAATTGATCCTGACAAACAAGATAAAAAGCAACTTTTATCAATTATTGAAAAAGCAAAAAATGCAAATACAGATTACTTTTTTGTAGGGGGAAGTTTGCTTACCAATGATAATCTGGATCTTTGTTTAAGCACTCTTAAAGCAAATTCAAATATTCCTGTTATTCTTTTTCCTGGAAATGCTATGCAAGTAAACGACAAAGCAGATGGCATACTTTTCTTATCCTTAATTTCAGGAAGAAATGCAGATATGCTTATTGGAAAACAAGTTATTACTGCACCTATATTAAAGCAGTCTTCTTTAGAGGTCTTGCCAACTGGCTACATGCTTATTGATAGCGGAAAACCAACCACAGTTTCTTATATGAGTAATACAACACCAATTCCAGCTGATAAAGACACCGTGGCAGCATGCACTGCAATGGCTGGGGAGATGTTAGGATTAAAACTTATATTTATGGATGCTGGAAGTGGCGCTAAGAATCCAATCTCTCAAGAAGTGATTACAGCGGTTAGCAAATCTGTTGATGTACCATTAATTATTGGTGGAGGCATTAGTTCTAGAGAAAAAGCAATTGCAAATTGTAAAGCAGGAGCTGATATTGTTGTTGTTGGCAATGCTATTGAAAAA
The DNA here is from genome assembly GCA_036139835.1 of Bacteroidota bacterium. GTDB lineage: Bacteria > Bacteroidota > Bacteroidia > Flavobacteriales > BACL11 > BACL11. The sequence continues at coordinate 10,995 of JAYZYW010000052.1, read as the reverse complement.
GAAATAAATTTAATTTCCGAAATTGCAGATGCTATTCATAATTGCTAATTAATTGAAAAAACTACTGTTAATATTGCTTTGCTTACCAAGTATTGGATTTGGGCAAGATGGCCCTTTTTATTTTAATGATAATAGTATTCAACGAGAGTTTTATTTGCATATTCCAAACAATTTACCAACAAATTCGCCAATTGTTTATGTATTTCATGGATGGGGTGGTAGCGGATCAAGTATAATGTCAACTACTGCTTTTAATATTTTATCTGATCAAAACAATTTTGCCGTTTGTTACCCTACAGCATTAATTGATGGAGATAATGGAAATTCAGGATTAACATCATGGAACTGTAATGGACTATCTGATGTTAATTTTATTCTTGCGCTAAATGATTCATTACAGAATCAGCATCAATTTAATGAAAATAAAATCTTTGCTACTGGATTTTCTTATGGAGGGGATATGTCATTTCATTTAGCAAGATGTCAAAACTCAAATATCTTTGATGCTATTGCTCCATTAGCAGGAACAATTTTTGACTATATGGATATTTGTTTAGCGTCTAGCAATATCTCTGTGTTAATATTACATGGAACAAATGATAATGTAATTAACTACAATGGAGGCAACTTTCCAAATTATGGACCTTATATGTCAGCTCCTGACATTGTGACGAACTGGGTAAATCATAATTCTTGCAGTTTAGATACTAGTTACTCCTTATTGGATATAAATAATGACAATAATATTACTGACGTAACCAAATATCATAACATTAATACAGGAGATAAAGTTTGGTTCTATAAAGTAAATAATGGCCTGCACACATGGTTTGATGTAGCTCCATGGGGAAATGATGATTTTTGGGCAAGCGAAGAAATATGGAACTTTTTTAATCAAATTTATAGTAGTCAAACACATATAAACGAACCGTCAATTAGTTTAAATAAAAAATTGGTGCGCACTATTAATGTGTTTGGTCAATTAGCACAAACATCTACAACAAATCTGCTATTTTACATTTATGATAACGGAACAGTTGAGAAAAGAATAATTATCAAATAAACACCGATAAAAAAGGGATGTCTATGCATGAAATAACTCTTTTTTTAAACAACTTAGATTTCAATTGGAGTATTATTGAAAGTGCAGCGGTGCTCTTTTCAACTATCTATGTGATATTGGCCGCTAAACAAAACATCTGGTGCTGGGCTTGTGCTTCAATTAGCGTAATTCTTTATATTTATATTTGCTTTACTGCACAACTCTTTCCTGAAACTGGCCTTCAAATTTTCTATCTATTTATGGCTGCTTATGGCTATTATAATTGGAAGAAATTAGAAGAATTTGGAATTATACAATGGAGTGCTAGCAAACATTTATTATTGATACTATTTGGTGCGATTTTTACTTTTTTAATAGGATTTTATTTTACAACTTACACCTCGGCAAAAATGCCAATTATTGATTCTTTTACAACTGTTTTTTCAATAATTGCAACCTATATGATTACTAAAAAAGTTTTGGGAAACTGGCTCTATTGGATAGTAATTAATTTAGTGTCAATTCATCTGTATTTTAGCAGAGATCTACACCTCACCTCTTTACTTTTTATGATGTATACCATTATTGCAATTTTTGGATATTTTTCTTGGATGAAGAAAGTAAAACTAGATGCTTAAAATTATTGTAACAGGCCCTGAAAGTAGTGGAAAAACGACTTTATGCAAAGCCCTTTCTAAGCATTTTAAGATTCCATTTTCAAAAGAATATGCGCGCGAATATCTTAACCCATTAATCAGAGATTATACAAAAGAAGATTTAATAAAAATTGCAAAAGGACAATTAAAATCTGAGCAAAACTCTTCACTATTAGATACTGATTTAATCACAATTAAAATTTGGAGTTATTACAAATATGACAGTTGTGATAATTGGATATTAGAGCAAATTGAAAAACAAAAAATAGAAAATAGATACTATCTTTTATGCAAACCAGACATAGCGTGGAAGGCCGATCCATTAAGAGAAAATCCTACAAATAGAAGGCAACTTTTTGAAATCTATAAAGAAGAGCTTAAAAAGTTAAATCATAATTACTGTATAGTGGAGAAAGAAAATAGAACTATGAATGCCATCTCAAAAATTTTAGCTCAAAAGCCCTTTTTCTAAAATCTATTTATATTTTTGTTAAATCTTACAAGGGGTGCCGAAAGGCTGAGATTACACCCATTGAACCTGATCTGGTAATTCAGAATAGGAAAATGAGTCAACATTAAACTAAAAACAAGCAGCAACCCCATTCTGCTTGTTAATGTTAACTGACAAATTAAAAAATGTTCAACAAAAAAGTGTGTATTATTTTATTAGCATTACCATTTATCAGTTTTTCGCAACAGCCAAACGATTCAGTGCACATCATAAAGGTTTTGAACGAAGTAAATGTGAATGCTTTAAGAGCAGGAGAGAAAACACCAGTTGCTTTTACAAATATCAGCAAATCAGAAATTGAGAAAGGAAATTTAGGACAAGATTTACCTTACATTATTTCGCTCACGCCATCAATAGTTACAACTTCTGATGCAGGAGCCGGAATTGGCTACACAGGATTTCGTATAAGAGGCTCTGATCCAACAAGAATTAATGTAACAGTTAATGGAATCCCTTTAAATGATTCAGAAAGTCAAGGGGTGTGGTGGGTCAATATGCCTGATTTCACCTCCTCAATTGAAAATATCCAAATTCAAAGAGGCATCGGAACTTCAACTAATGGAGGAAGTGCTTTTGGAGCATCTGTAAACCTAAAAACAGATGGATTGAACAAAAAATCATACTTCTTAACAAATAATACAGTAGGGAGTTTTGCTACGGTTAAAAACAATATCAAATTCGGAACAGGGCTCCTTGATAACAAATTTACTTTTGATGGGCGTTTATCAAAAATTAACTCTGATGGATATATCGACAGAGCAACATCCAACCTAGAATCAATATATTTACAAAGTGCTTATTTTGGAAAAAATTCTGTAATAAAAGCGCTTATGTTTACTGGATACGAACAAACTTACCAAGCTTGGAATGGCGTCCCTTTAAATTACCTAGAGACTAATCGAACTTTCAATGCTTACACTTATAAAAATGAAGTAGATAATTACAAGCAATCACACTATCAACTACATTACAGCAAACAAATGAGTAATGCAACTAACTTTAATATTGCCATTCATTATACTCATGGGAAAGGGTATTATGAGCAAGAGAAACTAGAAGAAGACTTTGCAGATTATGGTTTAGAAAACATCATCATATCAAATGACACAATTTCTTCAACGGATTTAATAAGAAGAAAATGGCTTAACAATGATTTTGGGGGCCTTACTTACTCATTAAATCATAAAATGGGTGCTATAGATTTGATTTTAGGTGGTGCTAGCAACAGTTATTCTGGCCAGCATTACGGAAATCTTATATGGGCCGAATATACTTCTAATGCTGATATGAATCATCAATATTATTGGAATAACGCTGAAAAATTTGATTATAATTTTTATGTAAAAACAAGCTACACATACTTAGACGCTACAAACTTATATCTTGATTTGCAAAGAAGAAGAATTGACTATATGTTTGAAGGATTAGATGTGGATGGAAACACAGCACTTCAAGAAATCTCTTTGTCTTTTTTCAATCCTAAAATTGGGTTCTTTCATGATTTGAATGAAACTCAATCTATATATATCTCATTTGCAGTAGCCAATAAAGAGCCCAACAGAAATGATTATGTTGAAAGCACTCCAAATTCACGCCCTAAGCACGAAACACTTTACGATACTGAAATTGGATATAAACAAGCAAGTGAAAAATTAAGTTTAGGAGTGAACATATATCACATGAATTATAAAAATCAATTGGTTTTAACAGGAGAGATAAATGATGTTGGGGCTAATACCCGCACTAATATTGATAAGTCGTACAGAAAAGGAATTGAAATTGAAGCTACTTATAAGTTAAGCAACAAAATGAATTGGGCTGGGAACATGAGCCTTAGCGAGAATAAAATTGTTAGTCATACTGCTTATATTGATAATTGGGATAATGGAGGACAAGAGAAAGTTGATTATGAGAATACAGATTTGGCTTTTTCTCCAAATGTAATCTGGGCTTCAATTCTTAATTATAAAGTAACTAAAAATACTTCTATTGATTTTATTAGTAAGTATGTTGGAGAGCAGTTTATTGATAACACTTCATCAGAAGACAGGATGCTTGCTGATTATTTAGTGAATCATTTACGCATATCTTATAATTGGAACAGCAAGATTTTCAAAACTGCCAAACTTACTTTACAAGTAAATAACTTGTTTAATAACGAATATGTAAGTAATGCTTGGGTATATCGTTTTATATCTGATGGCTGGGATCCAAGAGAAAGCGATCCTTATATAAATTCTGATGGTGAAAGAGGGTACAATATGGCAGGATATTTTCCAGAGGCTACACGCAACTACTTATTAGGGGTTACATTGGGATTTTAAACCAATAATTTAAGAATTAAATATTCAATTAAAAGTCCGTTAAATAGATCGGCTTTTTTATTACTTTTGTGAACAAATAAATTTTCATGCAATACAATACAGCAAAAGATCATCTTACTATGCCAGAATATGGCAGACATGTGCAAACTATGATTAATCATGCCATTAGTCTTACTGACAAAAAAAAACAACAAGAATGTGTAGATGCTATTATCGCTTTTATGGGACAAATGAATCCCCATTTGCGTGATGTAAAAGAATTTACTCATAAACTCTGGGATCATTTACATATCATGTCAGAATTCAAACTAAATGTAGAATCTCCATACCCAAAACCTGAAGCAGAAAGGCTAACCGAGAAACCAGACCCAATGAAATATCCAGGTAACAAAATCAAATTCTCATATTATGGCAATACAATTCCAACTATGATTGAAAATGCTCTAACTCTTGAAGGAACTGAAAAAGAAATTATAACCGGAATGATTGCTAATCAAATGAAAAAAACTTATATACTATTTAATGAAAGTTCAGTAGACAATAACATAATAAGATTACACTTAAAACAGTTGTCAAATGGGGGGTTAGAACTTGCTGATGATTTTCAGTTTATTCGTTCAGCATCCGTGAGGCAAGCTGGATCTAACAAAAAGAATTCCGGCAAAAAAAAGCCTTTTAAGAAAAATTATAAAAAGCCAAATTAGATGACTACATTTAAAGTAAAAGGAGGTGTCAAGCTTAAAGGAGATTTACATCCTCAGGGAGCAAAAAATGAAGCGCTCCAAGTATTGTGTGCGGTACTACTAACTCCTGAGGAAGTAATCATGGAAAATGTACCTAACATCCGTGATGTAAATATCCTAATTGACCTTTTACGTAATTTAAATGTTAATGTAAAACAAATTAATGAATCTACTTATAGTTTTAGAGCTGACAAGGTAGATATTGACTATTTATCTTCTGATGCGTACAAAGCAAAAAGTAGCCGTATTAGAGGCTCTATTATGATAGTAGGGCCACTTTTAGCGCGTTACGGCAAGGGATATATACCAAGACCTGGAGGCGATAAAATTGGGAGAAGAAGATTAGACACTCACTTCATAGGATTTGAAAATTTAGGAGCAAAATTTGTTTATGATAGTAAAGAAGAATTTTACCGTGTTACTGCTAAGAAGTTAAAGGGAACCTACATGTTGCTTGATGAAGCATCTGTAACTGGCACTGCTAACATAATTATGACGGCAGTTATGGCAAAAGGGAAAACAACTATTTACAATGCCGCTTGCGAACCATATTTACAACAATTATGCAAAATGCTTAATTCAATGGGGGGAAGAATAACTGGTATTGGGTCAAACTTAATTACTATTGAGGGGGTTGAGTATTTAGGTAAATGTACTCATAAAATTCTACCAGATATGATTGAAATTGGCTCATTTATTGGGCTTGCAGCAATCACAAAATCAGAAATCACTATTAAAGATGTAGCTTATGATGAACTAGGTGTTATTCCTTCCATTTTTGCTAAATTAGGAATCAAAATGAAGCGACAAGGAGATGATATTTTCATTCCATCACAAGATAGTTATGAAATACAATCTTTTATTGATGGTTCTATATTAACAATATCTGATGCTCCTTGGCCAGGATTTACTCCTGACTTATTAAGCATCATCTTGGTAGTTGCTTCGCAGGCAAAAGGAAGTGTTCTCATACATCAAAAGATGTTCGAATCTCGCCTTTTCTTTGTAGACAAATTAATTGACATGGGGGCTCAAATTATTTTATGCGACCCACACAGGGCAACTGTAATTGGATTAAATCACCAATTCAAATTTAAACCTACAAAAATGACTTCTCCTGATATCAGGGCGGGGGTTTCCTTACTTTTAGCTGCACTTGCAGCTGATGGGGAAAGCACCATCAATAATGTAGAGCAAATTGATAGAGGATACCAAAATATTGACTCTAGATTAAATGCTATTGGTGCCCAAATTACTAGAATTGATTAATTACTATTAACAACTACAAAAAAATAAATCATGAAAAAACTAATAACTTTTATATTAATCAATTGCTTAATTATTTCATTATCCTTTGGGCAAAAGATAGGATTAAAAATAGGTGATATTGCACCTGAATTAGCATACAACAACCCTAAGGGAAAAGAAATGAAACTCTCTAGCTTAAGAGGAAAATTAGTGCTTATTGATTTTTGGGCAAGTTGGTGTAGACCATGCAGAACAGAGAATCCAAATATTGTTGATGCCTATAAAAAATACACTAAAAAAACATTCAAAAATGGAAAAAGGTTTGAAGTGTTTTCTTTATCTCTAGATAACAAACAAGATGCTTGGGTAAAAGCTATTAATCAAGATCAATTATTTTGGGAATATCATGTTTCTGATTTAGGAGGATGGCAATCAGAAGGATCTAAGAGATACGGCATTCGCTCAATACCAAGTAATGTGTTGATTGATGGTAATGGAATTATTATTGCACGTGATCTAAAAGGCCCTGCTCTACATCACTTTCTAGAAGGTCAAAAAAAATAAACTGCCAAATTGTCTTTTTTACTCCTTTGGCAAAATATTTGCACTAGTATAATGGTGTAAAAAAACATACTAATGAGCAAGAAAAAAAAGAAGAAGCAAGAAATTGCTGACAAAACAATTAATCCTGAAGAAGTAAAAAATGAAGAAATAGTTAATCCTGAGGAAGATACACAGGAAGCAGAAAAAATTCCTCCAACTACTGAAGAGCTTTTAGCAGTAGAGAAAGATAAAAATCTTAGACTATTTGCTGAGTTTGAAAATTTCAGAAAAAGGACTGCAAAAGAAAGAATAGAGCTTTTCAGCACTGCCAATAAGGACATAATGACTATTTTACTGCCAATTCTGGATAATTTTGAGCGTTCCATAAAAGCTAATAATTATTCTGATGAAGATGGTCCTGTTTTAATTTACAAACAACTACAATCAGAACTTAGTAAAAAAGGGCTTACAGCAATAGAAGATCCTATTGGGAAAGAGCTTGACACTGATTTTCATGAGGCAATAACCAATATTCCAGCACCAACAAATGCTGATAAAGGTAAAATAATGGATGTCATTGAAAAAGGATATTTATTAAGAGAAAAAGTGTTGCGTTATGCCAAAGTAGTGGTAGCAAATAAAGATTAAACAATGTCGAAAAGAGATTATTACGAAACACTTGGAATCAGCAAAAATGCTGATGCAAAAGAAATAAAAAAAGCTTATAGAAAACTCGCAATAAAGTATCATCCAGATAAAAATCCAGACGACAAGGAGGCTGAAGAAAAATTTAAAGAGGCTGCTGAAGCTTATGATGTATTAAGTTCTCCTGAAAAGAAACAAAGGTACGATCAGTTTGGACATGCGGGAATGGGTGGTGCCTCTGGTGGTGGCTTTGGTGGTGGAGGCATGAATATGGATGACATCTTTAGTCAGTTTGGAGATATCTTTGGTGGTGGTGGATTTGGCGGATTTGGTGGTGGTGGAAGAAGTAGGGGCAGACGAGTGGTAAAAGGAACAAACCTCAGAATCCAATTGTCATTAACCCTACAAGAAGTAGCTGAAGGAGTTGAGAAAAAGATAAAAGTTAGCCGTTTGGTAAATGCTGAAGGAATTACTTATACTACTTGTGGAACTTGCCATGGTAACGGGCAAATTACTAGAATCAGTAATACTATCTTAGGGCAAATGCAAACCCAAAGCACCTGTCCGCATTGTAATGGGAATGGAAAAAGTATTGACAAGCGACCATCCGGAACAGATACTAATGGAATGCTCAAAGAAACGGAAACCGTAAAAATTACTATTCCAGCTGGAGTTGAAGATGGCATGCAACTTAAAGTAAGCGGAAAAGGAAATGCAGCTCCTTTTGAGGGGATCAATGGTGATTTAATTGTACTCATTGCCATCGAAGATCATGACAAACTTATCCGTGACGGTCAAAATTTACATTATGATCATTACATCAGTTTTACAGATGCCGCATTAGGCACTTCCTCTGAGATACCAACAATAACAGGGAAAGTTAAAATCAAACTTGAAAAAGGGATTCAAAGCGGTAAAATACTAAGATTAAAAGGGAAAGGATTGCCTTCAGTAAATAACTATGGAAATGGCGACTTACTTATACATATAAATGTCTGGACTCCTCAAAACTTATCCAAAGAAGAAAAAAAATTTTTTGAAGAAAGCAAAAAATCAAAAACCTTTACTCCAAACCCTACAATGAAGGACAAGTCCTTTTTTGATCGAGTAAAAGAAATGTTTGGCTAGAATTGTGAAAGAAAATCTCCTTATAGTAAAAGATGTTATTAAACAATATGGAGATTATACTGCATTAACTAATGCTAACATTTCAGTTCCAAGAGGAAGTATTTATGGTTTGCTCGGGCCAAATGGTGCTGGTAAAACCACTTTAATGCGTATTATTAATCAAATTACTGCCCCAGATAGTGGTGAGGTGATTTTTGATGGCGAACAATTACAAAAACATCACATTGCTGATATTGGCTATATGCCTGAAGAAAGGGGGTTATATAAAAAGATGAAAGTTGGGGAACAAGCACTTTACTTAGCCCAACTTAAAGGGATGAGCTACAATGAAGCTCTTGAAAAACTTAAATTCTGGTTCAAAAAATTAAACATCCTAAGCTGGTGGAATAAAAAAGTAGAAGAACTTAGTAAGGGAATGGCTCAAAAGGTTCAGTTTATAGTAACGGTGATACATGAACCCAAGCTTTTAATTTTTGATGAACCATTTTCCGGTTTTGATCCAATTAATGCCGCAATAATCAGAGGTGAGATTGTAAAACTAAGTCAAAAAGGGACAACTATTATTTTCTCCACTCACAGAATGGAATCAGTAGAAGAGATTTGTGATTATATTGCTCTTATTAATAAATCAAAAACAATACTTGAAGGTACAATTGAAAGCATCAAACAACAATTTACCAATAACAGCTATGAAGCAGTAATTAAAAATGCCAAATTAGAAAATACCGACTTATATGATGTGATAAATAATAAAGAAGATACATTTCATATCTTATTAAGGGAAGGGATAAGTGGAAAAGAAGCCTTACATTATATTAATGCAAATTATGAAGTGCTCTCTTTCAGAAAAGAAAGTCCAACAATGGAAGAAATTTTTATTAAAGCTGTAAATAATGCATAAAATTTGGCTGATAATAAAAAGAGAGTACCTGGTAAGAGTAAGGAAAAAATCCTTTATTGTAATGACTATTTTAGGGCCATTACTTATGGCTGCTCTTATGATTGTCCCTATTTATTTAGCTAGTGAAAGCCAAGAAGAGCGCATTATAGCCGTAAATCAACAAGAAAAGTTTTTTCTAGAAGATACTGAATTTCTCCATTTTACAATAATCCCTGATTTTGAGGCGACCAATCTCAGTAAAGATTTTAGCCAAAGCCCCTATTATGCACTACTGTATATAGAAGGAGAAAAATTTACACTTTACTCTAATCAACAGATTACTTTAAGCGTAAGTAACGATATCCAAAGACAACTTGAGCAAATTATTGAAATAAATAATCTGAAAGAAGCAGGGATTAATCCTCAAATAATTGAAAATGCTAAAGCAGAAATTCAAATAACAACCAAACTAATAGATAAAGATGGAAGTAGTACAAACTCTCATTCTGAAGCAAGCATGGGTATTGGTTTTATAGCTGGATTCCTTATATATATATTTATATTTATGTACGGAACCATGGTAATGAGAGGTGTTATTGAAGAAAAAACAAGCCGAATAGTTGAAGTAATTATTTCTTCAGTAAAACCATTTCAACTTATGATGGGAAAAATATTAGGGGTGGCAATTGTAGGGCTTACCCAATTTATACTATGGATACTACTTACAATTATTATATCTACTATTGCTGAACTAACTTTTTTAGATGCTAGTAGCATGGCAACAGAAATGAGTCCTAATGAGCAATCTATCATTTTATCTCAGTTAGTAAGTATTACAGGAGGAATTAACCTAACACAGATTTTCTTGTCATTTATCTTCTACTTCGTAGCAGGATATTTAATGTATAGCTCTTTATTTGCAGCTGTTGGCTCTGCAGTAGATGCGGAGGCTGATACTCAGCAGTTTATATTACCAATAACAATTCCTTTGATATTATCTATTATACTTATACAACCCATAATGGATAACCCTGACGGCACATTAGCCTTCTGGATGAGTATTATACCCTTTACCTCTCCTGTTATAATGATGGTGCGACTACCCTTTGGAGTTGCCGATTGGGAATTATTCCTTTCTATGGTGGTATTAGTTAGTACATTTATAACTACTACATGGTTAGCTGGGCGTATTTACCGCACAGGAATATTGATGTATGGAAAGAAAGCAAACTATAAAGAGCTATGGAAGTGGCTCAGATATTAGCTTATATTTAT
>JAYZYW010000051.1:0-17435 GCA_036139835.1 Bacteroidota bacterium | reverse complement strand
ACTAATCCGTTAGAGATTACATTTTTGTAAGCAACAGAATTAAAAAGCATAGTTGATATTGCGTGAAGAGTAAAGAACCAGCCTCTTGTTTGATCTACTCCTTCAGCAATAAAATCAGCAGGGTAATTTTGCTCAAATAGGGCCTTGTTTTCAAAGGGATAATGTAATTGGGCGTAGGGCATGGCCCCAGAATCAAACCAAACATCAATTAAATCTAGCTCCCTTTTCATTGGGGCCCCATCTTTAGAAACCAGAATAATATCATCAACATATGGCCTATGAAGATCAAAAGCATTGTAGTTCTCCCTTGATGTGTTTCCAGCTTCAAATCCTTCTAATGGATTGGAAGTCATCAGCTTAGCCGCAATTGATTTCTCAATTTCGGCTTTTAATTGCTTAACAGAACCAATACATATTTCATTTTTCCCGTCTTCTGTTCTCCAGATTGGAATAGGAATTCCCCAAAATCTTGAACGAGACAAGTTCCAGTCCACTAAGTTTTCTAGCCATTTCCCAAACCTTCCCTCTCCCGTTGATTTTGGCTTCCAATTTATGGTGTTGTTGAGCTTCATCATTTGCTCCTTGTAGTCAGTAGTTTTTATAAACCAGCTATCCATAGGGTAGTATAAAATTGGTCTGTCTGTTCTCCAGCAATGAGGATATGAGTGCTCGTATTTTTCTGATTGAAAACAAAGGTTACTCGCCTTTAATTTTATTACAATCTGAACATCTACCGATAGCTTTGGTTTTTTTTCTCCCTGTGTGTAGAAAGCGTCTTTTACATACATTCCGGCAAAATCAACAACTTCATCAACAAACTTTCCCTGTTTGTTTACTAAAGTTAAACTTCCTATACCATTTTGTTTTGCCACCCTGCTATCATCTGCACCAAAACTTGGGGCTAAGTGAACAATTCCAGTTCCATCTTCAATTGTTACAAAGTCAGCTAAAAGAACTTTAAAAGCATCCCCTTCTTCTGGTTGAGCATATGGCAACAGCTGCTCGTATCTTATGTTTTGAAGCTGCTTTCCGTTAAATTCTGATACAATTTTGAAAGGAAGGGTTTTTCCCCCTATTTCATAATCTTTAAATTTAAATCCTGAATTTTCCGGGCTAAAATACTTGCTTGCTAAATCCTTTGCAATTACAACTGAAATTAGTTTTCCTGTGTATTGATTTACTGTTTCAACTAGTAAATATTTAATTTTTGCTGCTACTGCCAATGCAGTATTTGATGGCAAGGTCCAGGGGGTGGTAGTCCAAGCCAAAAAGTAAATGTCATTTGAAGTCTTATTAAATAGAAACTTAGAATCAGGATTCTTTACTATTTTAAACTGAGCCACCGCAGAGGTGTCTTTTATATTACGATAACAGCCCGGCTGATTTAGTTCATGTGTGCTTAAGCCCGTTCCTGCTTTTGGAGAAAATGGCTGAACAGTATGCCCCTTATAAAGTAATTTTTTTTGATGCATTTGTTCAAGAAGCCACCAAACACTTTCGATATATTTATTGTCATAAGTTACATAGGGGTTCTTCATATCCACCCAATAACCCATTTCCTCAGTGATACTTTCCCATTTCTCTTTATATTTCATTACATTGGCACGACAAGCCCTGTTGTAGTCTTCTATAGATATTTTAGGCCCAATATCTTCTTTAGTGATACCCATTTCTTTCTCTACACTAAGCTCGACCGGCAGCCCGTGAGCATCCCAGCCCGCCCTTCGGGACACTTGAAACCCCTTAAGGGTTTTGTATCGACAAAAAAGATCTTTTATGGTACGAGCAATTACATGATGAATTCCAGGCATTCCATTTGCAGAAGGAGGCCCTTCATAAAAAGTAAATATTGCCCCCCCTTTTCTATTCTCTATACTTTGGGTAAAAACATCAGATTTTCGCCAATTTTCTAGTATTTCTTTGTGGGTCTTAGATAAATTTAATTGCTTGTATTCCTTAAACTTGCTCATTTGTTATGCAAAATATAATGCTGACAAATATAGTTTTTGCATTTAAGATAGACAATTACAAAAGCAGAATAAAAAAAGAATGTAAAATTCTTTAACGGACAATAGTTAATTCAGATGTTTCTTGATGTTTCCACCCTTCAAAATCTTGGTAATATATTTGGTAAATATATGTCCCCATGGGTAAGTCATTACCAGTTTCATAATGCGTGCCATCCCAACCATTTTCGCAAGACAAATCTTGAATATTATTAGTGGCATAAACCAAATTACTAAACCTATCAAACACATTAAAAACAAAAGTAGCATCTCTAATTCCATTATAGGCCAAACAAAACTTATCGTTTACACCATCGTGATCAGGAGTAAATGAATTTGGAATATATATCCAATAATTATCAGTAATAGTAATTAGATTTTGTGTTGTATCAGCACACCCTTGATCATCATGCACAATCAAACCTATTTGATATATAGCAATTGAATCAGGATAAGTATGATAAGGAGACTGAATAAATTCATTTGTAGTATTGTCTCCAAAATTCCAAATCCAACTAATAATATTTCCTACTGAATTGTCAACTAGTTTCGTAGTAGTAAATAGGATAGTCATACTGTCAGGCTGAGCATTAAACTGTGCTATTGGCGGAGAAAGGATGGTTACCATTGCCTGACCGCTAAGAGTTCCAAATTCATTTGCATCATTGTAAGAGGCGAGCGAATAATTTCCGCCAATTTTAGTAGTAATAATATGCGGATTAATAGTCGTTGTGATAGGAGGCTGAATAATTCCGTCAATAGTAAAATTAAATGTAAAAGGGCTTATTCCAGTAAAATAAACGCTTATTTTTGCTCCATCTTGAGAATTTTCGCATATGGTATCATTCCCAGCTATAAACGCCGAAACAGAAGAAAGGTTTAGAGTAATTGTGTCATTATAAATGCCATAAAAAGAGTTATTAATAGAGCCTCCATTTAATAGGGTATTATAATTAGAATTCCAAAATCCAAATCCATAATTTGGATCAATATTTGGATTTAGAATATTTAAATTATCTATAAACACAGTTTCAGAATATGGGAAAACAGAAATAACACTTCCATTTATCTCAATAGTTGTTGTTGTCCCAGGAGGATTTATATCATATACAATAGTGGGTTTTTGATATAAGTGAAGTTTTATAGTGTCGCTATACGCAACGGTGAAAGAAATTATTTCTGTTAATCCAGATGGAGACAGGATATTACTATCTGAGCTCCAAGAATCAAATCCATATGAAGGATCAATTATTGGGGTTAATCCAATATTTTCATCTACTAATAAGGAGGCAGTATAGGGAAATACATTTACTACTGTTCCATTAATATTTATTGATGTTGTCGTTCCTGAAGGCACAACATCAAATATAATGTCTTTCTTCTCTCCAAAATGAGCTTTTACAATAACATCACTTTGCAAATCAATCACTAGCGTATCAACATTTGGATCATAAATATATGAAGTGGTTGATACAACTTCCCAGTGAGAAAACGCACCACTAACCACTTCAAAAGGAAGAGCAATCCCTCCAAATCTTTGATCAGTAAAAGGAGTGTTAAAATTATTAACAATGTTGTTATTGCTCATTTCCACCTCTCCAATACCTATAATCTCAATAGTAACATCAAAGATTCCTGTAATTGAGGAGTCACAGTCAACAAAGCCAGAATTCATACTATCACATCTTGCTAAAATGAAATTTCTTAAATCAGTAACATTATTTTGCCATCCTGTATATGTCCCTCCCCAGGTTGAAATTTGTCTTGGCATTTCAGGGTCAATTACAGCGACCATGCTATCTAGAATATGTATCATAAAAGAACATGATAACGGACCATTTGCTAAATCTTGCCAACGATTAATATAATCATCATGAAACTCCTGATTAGTAAGCATTTCATTCCAAATTGGAACATGGCCTTGTCCGCCGGTATTGCCCAAAGTACTTGGGTCACAGGGCTCTGCCGTAGGAGAGGAGCTTGGAATCCCTGTATAGTTGGTCCCATGATCAAATGTATTGTCCATATCCCAAAGAGTGTATCGCCACTTCTTTTTATCTCCATTAGGATCCATTCCTCTCCACCAAGCGGTATTCCAATTTAACCAGTCTTGACAAACTACATATGAATTTAAAAGAAAATAATCAATTAAACTGCCGGTATTATATTCGGATTTGGCTTGATTATAATTTGCTTGATTAACCATCGGGTTTGTGTTAACAAAATTTACAAAATTATCCCAATCTATCTGTGCATTAGGAGCCCCATATTCTGTCCAGGTGGCCCCCCAAGTTTTTAAATATTGCAGGTTATTTCTGTCTTGATCGTAATAGTAATCTGTAAAGTCATGGTCATCTACTTTTTCTCTCATCTCATAAACCCCCCAATAATTACCATCTAAATATAAAATACAAGACGATGTAGATCTTTCATCTAGTCGTAAATCACCAATTTGTGAAAGGTGATGAACGTAGGCGTCTCTAATATGAGCCCCAGAGCCCCCATAAGAAAACGGATAGTTGTCATTTGCAGCAGCCTTTACAATGACTCTTTGGAATTTATCTCTATTTTTAGTTGCAAAGATCTCATCTTGTAAAGCATAATTATACCCAAATTGATCTCTCATAATGTAATCAAACCCCCTTTGATCGTAAGCCCAAGAATCATTTCCATGCTTATTAAATTCTCCAGTCCCTTTATCAAGTAAAATTCCGTTTTCATCAAACCATTCGATTGTCCCTTCAGGCTCAAGACCCGAGCTTCCCCAGCCGCCGTCCAACAAATCAAGCAACCCTCCTTGTCCATTGTCTCCAGATATTGAAAGAATTGGAATAGTGTGAGTATCATTAATAAAAAAAGTATGATAATCAATAAAGCTAGCAGGAATATTACTTGTTGAGCTATAGGCTATCGCTTTAACAACTGTTGTTGTTGCAATGTTTATAGGACTAGCATATACCGTTGAGGTATTGTTTGGTTCATCCCCATTTGTCGTATAATATATTGTGATATTTGGATCAGGAGAGCTTAATGTAAGGTTAATAGCCGCAGCATTATATCCTCCAAATTGAGAAAACACTGGTGTTGTTGCATATTCTTGCATTGGAACAGCATTAGTTGCATTTGGGGTCCCATTTAAGAATACACCCCAAATTGCAGCCCCATTGGATTCCCTCCCCCTTGTGTGAGACTTCTGATTTGGCAACACCCTTATAGAATCTTGAAAGATATTTCCAGCATCAGTAAGCATTAATACTTCATTTCCTTTTGTTTGAGTAATTTTAAAATTGGAGTGCGCATTTCCTCCAATTAACTCATCTCTACCAGAACAATATATTATAGCAACTCCATTTGCAGGAATAACAAAAGACGACGGAATCATCCATTTTGTGGGATTTAAGGGCTTATCAGTTAAGTACCACCCGTTAATATCAATAGCCGCACTCGTAGGATTGTATAATTCTATCCAATCCTCATATTCCCCATAATTATCGGTATAAGTATCATAATTAGCCCCGGTATATTCGTTAATAAGAACCTGAGCATTTATTTGTAATATACAAGCAATACTAATTATTAAGGTAGAAAACAGATTTTTCATTCTACAAAAGTACAAAATAAAGCAAAGAATTAAGGCAAGGGAAATTAATTTCTTGCTTATTCGCAAGATATTAAAAGGTTAAAAATAATAAAGCAAACTATTTTTCTACTTTTGCGCTTTAACTTAAGCAAATAGTAATGCCAAATAATATTAAAAAAGATTTAGCCCTTTTTAATGAACTTATTACTGTTTTTTTAGAAGACGAACTTCAAAATCCCGTAACAGGATATATAAATCCTAATGAGGTAGAAAAAGCTGTTGACATTAAATTAGGAAAAGAGGGAGCTGTAGACAATGAGTTTAAGAAGTCATTAACACAACTACTTTTAAAAAGCCCTAAATCATCATCTAAGTTGTTTTTTAATCAATTGTTTGGAGGGAGGCACAGTAAGGCCGTTTTAGGAGATTTATTAGCAGTGATGTTAAATAATAGTATGGCTACTTACAAGATTGCTGGGCCTCAAGTTGCTGTTGAAAAAGAAATATTATCACAAGTGTATAAATTGATTGGTTATGATAATAATGCGGGAGGGACCTTTCCAACAGGAGGAAGTATGAGTAATTTTATGTCTTTAGTTATGGCAAGGGACAAAGTGAATTTAGAGATTAAGGAAAAAGGAATTTCTCAAAAGTTAGTGGCCTATACATCAGAGAACTCACATTATTCACTATCTAAAAACGCCTCTTTTACGGGCTTAGGAAGGGCAAATATTAGACATGTAAAATCTGACAAATATGGAAGAATAAATGTTTTAGAACTTGAAAAGAAGATTCAGCTTGATTTAGCAAACGGATTTATCCCGCTTTATTTAAATGCAACCGCAGGGACAACTGTTTTATGTGCATTTGATAATGTTGCAGAATTGGCACCGCTTTGTGAAAAATATAATATTTGGCTACACCTAGATGGCGCTTTTGGAGGATCTGTTATTTTTTCAGAGAAATACAAATATTTAGTTGATGGGGTTAATCTAACAAATTCTTTTTGTTTTAATGCCCATAAAACACTTGGAGCTCCTTTAAGCACATCTATATTGGTTGTTAAGGATAAGCATGATTTATACAATTCTTTTAATAATAGCGCTGCTTATTTGTATCAAACACACGATGAGTATTTTAATTTAGGTCAAACTTCATTTGAATGTGGCAGAAGAAATAATGCCCTTAAATTATGGACAATGTGGAAGGCAATAGGAACAAATGGGATCAGCGATATTGTAGAGGAGGAGTTTAGATTGGCTGAAGCAGCTAGAAATTATGTTAAGAGCAACTCAGATTATAAGCTTTATAGCTTTGAAAATTCCCTTTCTATTTGCTTTAATTATAAAGATTTTGATCCAAAAGATTTATGTACTAAATTATATGAAAGTAATACATTAATGGTGGGGTTTGGTCATTTTCACGACAAATGCTTTGTAAGACTAGTTGTTGTTAATTGTGAACAATCATTTGATGATTTGATGCAATTTTTTATAATACTAGAAGAATTTACCCGAAAAAACAAAGACTTGATTAAAAAAAGATAATTTATATTTTTGTTTTATGAAAAACGATTTTATTATTACTGTCGCTTGGCCAGAAGGATTATGTGAACCAGCAGGATCGTGGTATGATTATTTTGCAACAAAAAATGGAAAATACAGAGTTGGGCATTCAGCCACAATTTTGATAAATTCAAAAACAAAAAAAGCACATTATTTTGATTTTGGAAGATATCACACCCCAAAAGGATATGGGAGGGTAAGAGATGTAGAAACAGATGGGGATTTAGCCATGATTGATGTAGAAATTCAAAATGGAGAAATGGCAAATCTTGAAGCGGTTTTATTACATTTATCAGCAATGAAAGCAACTCATGGAGAAGGGAAAATGTACGCATCAGTAATAATGAATGTGAGTTTTGATGGTGCGTTTTCTACCGCTAAAAATATTCAGGAAAAAGGAATGCTACCTTATGGCCCTTTTATAAGGAAAGGAACGAATTGCTCTCGTTTTGTTGCTGAGGTTATACAATCATCAGGAGTGTCTTTTATTAAAAAAATAAGATTTCAATATCCTTTTTGCATTTCTCCGTCACCTAAAAGAAATGTATGTATTGCAAACCACCATTACTATATAGTGGAAAATAATAATTGTGTTAAAGTGAAAAAAAGTAAATTGCGAGCTTATTTTAGCAGTATTGAACAATAATGGATCTCCCTAAAAATATTTCAGAAAAAGCACAATTAATTGAAGGAATAGGAGCGAGCTCATGGTTTACTATAGCTACAGAAAAAGACCTTTATAGAATTGAAAGATTTTCCCCAGAAGGAGAATTAGAGTGCTCGAGACTGTTTGAAGCAAAGCCAAATATGTTTGATATTAATTCGACATATAAATTTACTTACCCTTCGCATTGCAAGGAGTGTACAATAATACAAAATAAATTAATCTTTAAATTTTACACTAATGAATATTAAAATGTATGGTGCAGATTGGTGTTCAGATTGTGTTCATGCAAAAGATTTTCTGAACTCAAAAGGAATTGCATTTGAATATATAGTTATTACTGATAATGATGATGCTATTGCTTTTTTAGAGAAGGTAAATAATGGGAAAAGAATTATTCCAACCTTAGATATTAATGGAGAAATTCATATAAATCCAGGAATTAACGGATTAATGAAAATTATCACACAATAAAAACTATTTTTGCACTTTCAAAATCTATTAAATGAGCGACTTAATTAAGCATGAATGCGGTGTAGCACTGTTAAGATTGCTAAAACCATTAGATTTTTATCAAAAGAAATATGGGACATCTCTTTATGGATTAAACAAGATGTATTTGTTGATGGAAAAACAACACAATAGAGGCCAAGATGGAGTGGGACTTGCTAATGTAAAGCTAGATGTAGAAGTAGGAAAAAGATATATAAGCAGAAAGAGATCGGTTGCACCAAATCCCCTACAAGACGTTTTTCTGCAAGTAAACAAAAGGTTTGTTGAACTAGAAAATAATGATTCGGAAAAATTAAAAAACCCACAATGGCTGAAGGAAAACCTGCCTTTTACGGGGGAGTTGTTTTTAGGACATTTAAGATATGGAACCTTTGGGGGTAATACTATAGAGCAGTGCCATCCTTTTTTGCGCCAAAACAATTGGAAAACCAAAAACTTAGCGCTTGCAGGAAATTTTAACATGACGAATGTTGATGAGCTTTTTCAGCAGCTAGTGGATCTAGGGCAGCATCCAAAAGAAATGGTAGATACTGTCACAATCTTAGAAAAAATTGGGCATTTTTTAGATGAAGAAAATGATGCTATTTATTATAAACATAAAGATAAGTTTAGCAAAAAAGAGATTACAAAAATAATTGAAGATGAGCTGGATTTGCAAGATATATTAGTGCAATCAGCAAAATATTGGGACGGGGGCTATGTAATTTGTGGCCTTTTGGGACATGGAGATTCTTTTGCTCTTAGAGATCCAAACGCAATACGACCTGCATATTATTATAAAGATGATGAAGTAGTAGTAGTGGCATCTGAAAGGCCTGTAATACAAACGGCATTCAATGTTAAAGTAGATAAAGTTCACGAGATAAAAAGAGGGCACGCGCTAATTGTCAAAAAAAACGGAACAGTAGAAGAAAAACAAGTTCTAAAACCACTAGAGAGAAAGGCCTGTTCTTTTGAAAGAATTTATTTTAGTAGAGGGAATGATAAAGAGATATATAATGAAAGATTAGAGCTAGGAAAAAGAATTTTTCCAAAAGTTTTAGGCGCGATTGATAATGACGTAAAAAACACGGTTTTCTCTTACATTCCAAATACAGCAGAAGTTAGTTATTTTGGACTTTTGAAGAGCTGTAACAAATATTTAAATGAAATAAAAACAAGAAAGATTCAGGAATTGGGAGATTATCCGTGTCATAATGAGGTGGCAAAAATAATGGAGATATCTCCAAGGGCAGAGAAGATTGCTATTAAAGATGCAAAACTCAGAACTTTTATCACTTCTGATGTAGGGAGAGATGATTTAGTGGCACATGTTTATGATGTAACTTATGGGCAAGTAAGGGATACTGATAATTTGGTTATGATTGATGATAGTATTGTAAGAGGAACAACTTTAAAAAAATCGATTATCAGAATATTAGACAGATTAAGCCCCAAGAAAATTGTAGTTGTTTCTTCGGCCCCACAGATTAGATATCCAGACTGTTATGGTATTGACATGGCAAAAATGGGAGATTTTATTGCTTTTCAGGCAGCGGTTGCCCTGCTTAAAGAGAGGGATCAAGAGCACATCTTGGAAGAGACATACAGCAAGTGTAAGGCCCAGAAACACTGCCCAAAAGAAGAAATGGTAAATTACGTTAAAGATGTTTATAGTCCCTTTACGGCGTCTGAAATTTCAGTTAAAATCTCGGAATTATTAACCCCTGAAGGAATAAATGCTAAGGTAGAAATTATTTATCAAGCTATCTCTGATTTACACGCATCATGTCCTAATCATTTAGGAGATTGGTATTTTACAGGAAATTATCCAACCGAAGGAGGCAATAAAGTAGCAAATAAAGCTTTTATGAATTATATTGAAGGGAAGAATCAAAGGGCCTACTAGATGGCTTTTATTTTTAGCAATCACCCGCACAAGCCATTCCAAATCATTAAAATCAACAAGAAATATTATGCTAACGCCATCAGTTAAGAAGAATCCTCAATAAATAACAGCCCTCTCTATATTTGGAAAGATTTCTTTATTATATTAAGAGCACTTATCTTTTTTCAGTAGTATAAACCCTTCCATGCCACCAGAATTTCTGGTCTTTTGATGAGCCATATTGATCAACCGCCATTTCAAATGCAGAACCAAATGAATTCATGTCAAATACAGGTAGCATGGCTCCTAGATGGTTTTTCATCTCTAATTTTTTTACAATTATATTAGGATCTTCAAGGGCAGCTTCCATTTTTGCTGCCGCTAATTCTTCAGTAGTCATTTTTTCAGTATGTTTTGGGGCTATTGTCATTTCGTCAATTAAATGAGTTGCCCCAGCAAATTTATCAATGAGAAACATAATATATCTGATGTCTACTGAAATAGTTCTTTGAATCTCTTTTTCAAAAGCAATATCGCCACTCATTGCTTCCCAGTTCCCATCAAAGGCGGTTCCAACAATTTCACCCCAAGCATTTATTACTGGCGAACCAGAGTTCCCTCCTGTAATATCATTATTTGAAATAAAGTTGACTCTTAAATTACCATCTTTGTCACCATATTCTCCGTAATCACCAATTTCATATAATTGTTTCAATTTATCAGGAACTTGGAACTCTTCATTAGTAGCGTCTTCTTTTTGCATAACACCATCAATAGTTGTATAGTATTCATAGTGCATTGCCTCTCCAGGATTGTAATCCCCCACGTTGCCATAAGTAGCGCGCATAGTAGAATTTGCATCTGGATAGTAGTTTTTATCAGGGTTCATTTCTCTTAGTCCAGAAATAAATAACCTATTTCCCTTAGACAATTCTTCTCTAACGATAGCCCTTTTTGACGAGATTTGTTCAATGTATTGATTATAAATAGACATGATAGTTTTGTAGGCAGGATCCCTTTCAATTATTGAAGCAGAAGGACGCTCTAAGAATGAAAAGAATTTTTCTTTTGAAGAGAAAATGGATCTTCTAAATGCATTTTTAGCATACCATCCAAAGTCCAGTTTTTTAAATCCGAATAATTGGTTTTCAATTCTCTTAAAAATTGCCGCATGTTGTGTTTTTGGCACATTGTAGTAGTACATTTCTAGCATTGAAGCAAACATCTCTTGATCAATGGAGGGGTTGTAATCTTTATAGAACTCCCTTGCTTCTTTTTTGAGCTCTCTTAGTGCCAGACTCCTTTCTTTGCCCTCCTTTGGTAATTTAGTAATTGCTCTATGCATGCTAAATGACCAGTACATGATTTCTGCTCCTCTAAAAATAGCCTCATTTAAATAAGTACGGTTAAGCTCAATATTTCTGTTGGAGTGGTAGGCCCCTTCAATTAAACCTAAGGCCTCTCCATACTTTTTAACTCTAGTTAGATCTGCTGCAACCCAAGCTCTAAACCCTTCTTCAATAGCCACTTTTTTCTCAGCTACTTTCATAGATTTTAATCCTTTTGATTGACCGATATAGTATTTCCAGTAGTTAGAAGTTTGCGCATATTTTGCAGCATATTGGAGTTTAATTTTTTTAGAGCTGTTCATTCCAGCTTTCATAATTGCCAGTTTTTCATCACGAATATCGACAATAGTTGGATTAGTAATATCCAAAGCTTGTTGTACCCCAAAAGAAGTTAAATATCGATCAGTAGAACCTGGGTAGCCAAAAATCATAGTGTAATCCCCATTTTCTACCCCCTCTAATTGAATAGGCAAATGATGTTTTGGTTTATAAGCAACATTTTCTAAAGAATACTTAGCTGGAGTTCCGTCAGGAGCGCAATATATTCTATAAAGAGCAAAGTCCCCCGTATGTCTTGGCCACATCCAATTATCAGTATCGCCTCCAAACGCTCCAATTGATGATGGTGGAGCGCCTACTAAACGCACATCTTTAAATGTTTCATAAGTTAAGATGTAGAAATCATTACCCCCAAAGAATGATTTTACTTTTGCATTATAATGTGTCCCCTCAATAGTTTCATCAACAATTATTTTGGAGATTTCTCTAATTTTTGCACGCCTTTCTTTTTCGCTCATATCATCATTAAGCTCAGCCAAAACTCTTTCAGTTACTTCATCAATACTTATTAGGAACGAAGCAGTTAATCCTTCATTTTGTAATTCATCTTCACGACTCATGGCCCAAAACCCATCTTGTAAATAATCATTAGTTATACTTGAGTGCTCTTGAATAGAACGAAAGGCACAATGGTGATTGGTAAGCATTAATCCTTCTGGTGAAATCATTTCTGCCGTGCAACCTCCTCCCGCTAATGATACAATTGCATCCTTAAGAGATGAATTGTTTACATCATATAAATCTTTTGCAGTAAGCTTAAGTCCTTTGGCTTGCATATCAGATTCATTCATTACTTGTAGTAATTGTGGTAGCCACATGCCCTCATCAGCAACAACTTTAATTGAAAATAAAGAAGCCAGGATAATAGATAAAATAATTTTTTTCATGGTTTTTTTTTGTGAGAGGCAAATGTAATGAAAGAGATTGTAAGACACATACTTAGCTTTGAAAAATATTAACGTATTTTTGCAGACAGAAAATCTAATATGAGCAATCAAGAAGCAGTCCGAATAAATAAATATTTATCAGAAATAGGCTATTGCTCTAGGAGAGCGGCGGATAAATTAATTGAACAAGGGAGAGTAACAATAAACGGAGAGGTTCCAGAAATGGGGACTAAAATTTCTAGTGAAGATCAGGTGCATGTGAATGGAAAAATAGTCTTGCCTCCAAAAAAGAAAAAAATGGTTTATTTAGCTTTTAACAAGCCCCCTGGAATTGTGTGTACTACGGATCAAAGAAGAGAAAAGAATAACATTATTGATTATATCAATTACCCAACTCGCATTTTTCCAATTGGAAGACTAGACAAGCCTTCAGAAGGATTAATTTTTCTTACTAATGATGGAGATATTGTAAATAAAATCTTGCGCGCCAGAAATAATCATGAAAAAGAATATGAAGTTACGGTAAATAAACCAGTAACCAAAGAATTTGTTGCCGCCATGAGCAGTGGTGTTCCTATTTTAGGCACAATGACCAAAAAGTGTTTTGTAAAGCAAACAAATAAAAAGAAATTCAAGATCATCTTAACACAAGGATTAAATCGTCAGATTAGAAGAATGTGCGAGTACTTAGGATATGATGTGCACAAACTAAAAAGGGTAAGAATTATGAATATTAAATTAGATATTCCAATTGGTTCTTATCGTGATTTTACTGCCAAAGAACTGAATCAAATTAATCAATCAGTTGAGCATTCTATTAAAACCTTTCAAGAAGACAAATAACATGAAAAAGGTTTTAGTATTAGGATGTTGTGGTGCTGGGAAGTCGACTTTTTCAAAAAAATTACATTCTATTTTAAAATTAGAACTTATTCATTTAGATAAGTATTATCACAAGCCTAATTGGGAAGAGCCCGAAAAGACCGAATGGGAGAAAACAGTTAATTCTTTAGTAGAAAAACCATCATGGATAATGGATGGAAACTTTAGCGAAACAATGGATATTAGAATCAAAAATGCTGATACAATAATTTATTTAGACTATCCAACGTTAAAATGTTTTTGGAGAGTCTTGCTAAGACTATTCAAACATAATGGACGTGTGCGATCTGACATGGCAACGGGCTGTAAAGAACAGCTTGATCTAGAATTTTTGTATTTTGTTTTAACTTTTAATAGCAAAAATCGAAAAGAAACTCTTAAAAGGTTAGGCTCAGCTAAAGAAAATAAAAGGGTTTATATTTTTAAATCAGATAAAGAAGCAGATTTATTCCTTCTTAAAAACAGGAACTGCAGAACAGGCTTCGCCAAACATTAAGCTGCTAGCGGTATTTTGCAATTTTTTAGTGATTGCAATATATAGATTTTCGGCAAGTGGAATATGCCCACATCCTTTTATAATTATTTTTTTTTCTTTAAATTCTGCAGTGTCAATTTTTTCAATATTTTTAGCAATCATTTTTTGAAACACCTGTTCTTTGTCCCCAAAATAAATTTCATAAGCTAGAGGGTTAAGATAAGAAGTTGTTAGCATATAAGCCCACATAGGGATAATAGCATCACTACTACAAAATAGGGCAACTATTTTATTGGTATAAATAGAAAAATCAAATTCTTTTAAGGTTTTTCGGAATTCTTTTTCTTTAAGGATAACACCCTTAAACAGAAATTGTTTCAAATCGATTTCTGAAATTTGTGATTTTGGGGCATAGTCTGCTAAATCAATAGTAATTAAGCTAGAATTTGCAACCCTATTTACAATTTCTTCTCCCATTTTTTATAACATTCCTAATTCTAATTTCGCGTCCTCACTCATCATGTCTTTAGTCCAAGTTGGCTCGAACACAATTTTGACCTTTACCTTTTTTACAGCCGGGACAACCTTCACTTTTTCTTCTACCTCAACAGGCAGGGTCTCGGCAACCGGGCAGTTTGGAGAGGTAAGAGTCATCGTAATATTCACATCGCAATCCTCACTTACTTGCACATCATAAATAAGCCCAAGAGCATAAATATTTACCGGAATTTCAGGGTCATAAATTTCACAAATCACTTCTACAACTTCTTCTCCTATTTTTTGTAATTCTTCTTCTGTTTTCATCTTATTTGTTTTGAAAGGCTAAAGCATAGAGTTTCATTTCTTTTATCATAGAACTCAGACCATTTGCGCGTGTTTGCGAAAGCTGGTTTTTAAATCCAATTTTATCAATAAATGCTAAGTTTGTTTTTGCTATTTCTTCTGGAGCTTGGTTAGAAAGCACTCTAATTAAGATAGCAACAATGCCTTTGGTAATAATTGCATCACTATCAGCGGAATAAATGATTTTTCCATCTTGATGGTCGGCATGTAGCCAGACTCTACTCTGGCATCCCTTTATTAGATTGTTATCTGTTTTGTGTTTGGCATCAATTATTGGAAGCCCTTTTCCAAGTTCAATAATGTATTCGTATTTTTCCATCCAAGCCTCAAACACATCAAATTCTTCTATTATTTCTGCTTGTATTTCTTGTATTGAGGCCATTAAGCAAGCATTTTTTGTGCCTTTTTAATGGCCGCTATACAATTATCGATTTCCTGTTTTGTGTTGTAAATTGCAAAAGACATGCGAGCGGTTCCAGGAATTTTATAACGTTGCATTGTTGGCTGTGCACAATGATGTCCAGTTCTAATTGCGACCCCCATTTCATCTAACAAAACACCCACGTCATATGAGTGCAATCCCTTAATATTGAAAGATACCAAGGCGGCTCTTTTTCTTGCCTCTCCAACAAATTGCATCCCAGATATTTCTGAGAGCTCTTTAATTGCATGTTGCAATAAATCATCTTCATGTTTTGTAATGTTTTCAATTTTCAAGTCTGTGATAAACTCTAATGCCGCTTTAAGGGCGATAACTCCAGCAACATTAGGCGTCCCGGCTTCAAATTTGTGTGGCAAATCAGCATAAATTGTTTTTTTAAAATTCACCTCTTTTATCATCTCTCCACCGCCCTGGTAAGGGGGTAGCTTATTTAATAAGACCTCTTTTCCGTACAATACACCAACCCCAGTAGGCCCATACATTTTATGTGCTGAAAAGCAATAATAATCCACATCTAGTGCTTGAACGTCTATAAATGTGTGAGGGGCGGCTTGCGCTCCATCAATAAGAATTTTAGCACCTACCATGTGTGTTTCTTTTATGATTTTCTCAATAGGGTTTATTGTCCCAAGCGCATTAGAAATATGTGTAATGGCTACTAATTTTGTTTTTTCGGAGAGTAAACTTTCAAAAGCTTCCATATCTAAATCTCCACTATCTAATATTGGAATTATCTTTAGTCTAGCACCGCTTAGTTCACAGCACATTTGCCAAGGGACAATATTTGAGTGGTGCTCCATTTCTGATATAATAATTTCATCTTCTTTATTTAGGATAGATCGGTAGCCATTTGCTACTAAATTAATAGAGTCAGTGGTGCCCTTAGTAAAGATAATTTCACAACTGTTTTTAGCATTGATAAATGCTTGTGCTGATGTTCTTGTCTTTTCAAATTTACAGGTTGCTTCTTGGCTTAAATAATGCACTCCTCTATGCACATTTGCATTATCATGACTGTAATAACGAGCAATAGAATTCAAAACAATTTGTGGTTTTTGGCTGCTTGCCGCATTGTCAAAATAAACCAAATCTTTACCATTTACTTTTTGGTGAAGAGTTGGGAATTGTGCTCTTATTTTACTCCCATCAATCATTAGAGATTAAAATCTAAAGTAACATTTAGTTTTTTAGCAATAAGTTTTTGTGCCATTTTTTTTACTTCAGGAATACTTATATTATTTACGGCTTCTGATGCAAAAGCATAAGTTAAAACTGCCCTTGCTTCTTTTAATCCTATCCCTCTACTCCTCATGTAAAAAAGAGCATTGTCATCTAATTGCCCAATAGTACAACCATGACTACACTTCACATCATCAGCATAAATTTCTAATTGAGGTTTACTATCAATAGTAGCACTGTTACTTAATAATAAATTATTATTGGATTGAAAGGCATCAATTTTTTGAGCATCTGGGCGAACCATTATTTTACCATTAAAAACACCTTTAGATTGCCCTAAATAAATACCCTTATACATTTCATTAGAAGTGCAATTGGCTTTTTTATGATCAACAAAAGTATGATTATCTGCAAATTGTTTATTGTCTAAAATTGAAATGCCATTCATATTACTCTCACAATTCTTCCCATTTTGCTCAAAATTCAAATTATTTCTAATAAATTCTCCTCCAAAGATTAAAGTATTTACATTACAGACAGAATCAGATTTTTGAGAAATATTAATTACATCAACTAAAATAGAATTTTTTGTATTATCCTGAATTTTATTATATTCTACATTCGCATTTTTACCAATTGCAATCTGAGTAAAATGATTTACAAAACTTTTTGCTTCACTCAAATTTTGTATACGCTCAACAAATTTTACTTGAGCATTATCTCCCACAACTATTTTATTTCTGTATTGTATAAAATTATCTTTTTTGGTATTATTAAAAAACAAGATCTCAATTGGAGATTCAAGCTCAAGGTTTTTGTCAACCTCTATAGTAACACCGTTTTT
>JAYZYW010000050.1:0-29448 GCA_036139835.1 Bacteroidota bacterium | reverse complement strand
CTATTGTGCTTACGGCATTTATTTCTCCTTATCGAGAAGATAGAGATAAAGCAAGAGAAATTATTTCAAATGATGATTTTATTGAAGTTCTTGTAAGTGCTGATTTATCAGTTTGTGAAGCAAGAGATCCGAAAGGGCTTTACAAAAAAGCAAGAGCAGGAGAAATTAAAGGATTTACTGGAATCGACGCTCCTTATGAAGAGCCCTTAAATCCTGAATTAATAGTTGAAACAGATAAAAATGATATTGAAGCATCTGCTCAAATTGTGATTGACTATTTAGTAGAAGAAGGAATAATTCGCAAAACATTAGTTTAATTTAAAATATAAAAAAGAGATGAAGGCAGCAAAATGGGATGTAAAAAATTATGGGGGGAATCCTACCACTAACGAAAGTAAAAAGTACGCAATTTTTGTGGGAAGATTTCAACCTTATCATCAAGGACATATTTCATTAATTATGCAAAAGATTAATGAAGGAATCCCTGCACTTATCATGGTGCGAGATATTACTCCTGACGCAAAAAATCCTTTTACCACTGAGCAAACAGTTGAGATGATTGAAAAATATCATGCGGCAAAAGGGCATGATGTTCAGGTGATTATTATTCCAGACATTGAGAGTGTAAATTTTGGAAGAGGAGTTGGTTATGAAATCAATGAATTTGCTCCACCAGAAAATATAGGTTGGATATCAGCAACTGGAATAAGAAATTCAATAAAAGAAGGAAATAACGATTGGAAAACTTTAGTTGATGAGTCTATACAAGTAGATGTAGAAAGATATTTGCTAGAAACAGAAATAGAGTTTTAGTAAAACAAGTTAAAAAATTATTTTAAAGGGGATCATGAGTCCCCTTTTTTTGTGTTTTTGTTCTCAGAAAATGAAGAGAATTTTATTTTGTATTTTTGAAAGTTATTATGAGATTACCAGACTTATTAAAGATATCAAAAATTGACAAGCTTGGAGTAGAAGAACGAGTTAATCGTTTTTGTAAAAGAAGTATAAAAAATACCGCAAAAAAACATGGATTACATCTAGTTTTAAGCATGATTGATTTAACTACTTTGGAGGGGAAGGATACTCCAGAAAAAGTAAAAAGACTGTGTTATAAAGCAAGACATTTGCACGATTCTTTACCAGGACTCCCTAGTGTAGCAGCCGTTTGTGTTTATCCTACTTTTGTTGGAGTTGCGAAAAAAGAATTGGAAGGAAGCGGTATAAATATTGCTTCTGTTTCTACCGCATTTCCTAGCGGACAGTCTACGCTTGAAGTAAAATTATCCGACACAAAATTTGCAGTAAATCAAGGTGCTGATGAAGTTGACATGGTGATTTCAAGAGGACAATTCCTGGCGGGTGAATATAATTTTGTGTATGATGAAATAGCAGCTGTTAAAGAAGCTTGTGGCAAAGCTCACTTAAAAGTTATTTTAGAAACAGGAGAGTTAGATACTCTTGATAATGTAAGAAAAGCTAGTGATATCGCAATTTATGCTGGAGCTGATTTTATAAAAACTTCTACAGGAAAAATAAGCCCGGCGTCAACAATGCCTGTAACATTTGTAATGTTAAATGCAATAAAAGATTATTACAAAAAAACAAAGATAAAGATTGGGATGAAACCTGCTGGCGGTATTTCTACTGCAAAAATTGCTTTACAGTATTTAGTGATGCTAAAAGAAACTCTAGGAGATGATTGGATGAATAAAGATTTATTCCGATTTGGGGCTAGTAGTTTGGCAAATGATGTGTTAATGCAATTAAAGAAACAAGAAAGCGGAGTTTATCAATCGTTAGATTATTTTTCAAAAGATTAAAAAATGAGTAAAATAGATTTGTCAACAGGTTGGAATTTTGATGCTGCTCCAGAAAGCACATCTCATATAAAATTAAAGAAACAATATGATTTGTTTATTAATGGAAAGTTTATTAAACCTACATCAAAGAAATATTTTGACACAATCAATCCTGCAACAGATGAAGTGATTGCTAAAATTGCAGAAGCAAATGAAAAAGATGTCGATTTGGCTGTAAAATCTGCAAGAATAGCTTTTAAGAGTTGGTCAAGGTTACACTCAAAAGAAAGAGGAAAATATATTTTCAGAATTGCTAGAATGATACAAGAAAGAGCTAAAGAATTTGCAGTGATTGAAAGTATAGATGGAGGGAAACCTATTAGAGAATCTCGTGATATTGACATTCCGCTTGCTGTAAATCATTTCTTTTATTATGCAGGTTGGGCAGATAAATTAGAATATGCTTTCCCAAATAAAAAAGTAGAGCCTCTTGGAGTTGCAGGTCAAATTATTCCTTGGAATTTTCCTCTACTAATGGCCGCTTGGAAAATTGCTCCAGCGATTGCTTGTGGGAATACGGTTGTTTTAAAGCCTGCCGAAACTACATCTATAACCGCGCTAAAATTAGCAGAACTTATTCAGGATTCAGGACTGCCAAAAGGAGTAGTTAATATTGTAACAGGCGCAGGCAAAACTGGTACAGCAATTGTAAATCATCCGGATATTGATAAGATTGCATTTACAGGATCTACGAATGTAGGGAAGTTAATTAGGAAGAGTATTTCCGGCACTAAAAAAAGATTAACGTTAGAGCTTGGAGGCAAAGGAGCTAATATTATATTTGAAGATGCTGCAATTGATCAGGCTGTTGAAGGCATTGTCAATGCCATTTTCTTTAATCAAGGTCATGTTTGTTGTGCAGGGTCTCGACTTTTTGTGCAAGAAAGTGTTGCTAAGACAGTTGTGGAGAAATTGAAAGAAAGAATATCCGTATTAATTGTTGGAGATCCTCTAGATAAAAATACGGATATTGGAGCAATAAACTCAAAAGAACAATTGGCTACAATAAATAATTATATAAAAATTGGGCAGGAAGAAGGGGGTGAAATTTATCAGTCAAAATGTAGTGTCTCTAAGAAAGGGAATTGGTGCCCTCCAACTTTGTTTTTAAATGTTTCTCAGTCTCACACCATAGTTCAAGAAGAAATTTTTGGTCCTGTTTTGGCAATTCAAACTTTCAGAACAATTGATGAGGTGATTGAAAAATCAAATAACACTCCTTTTGGTTTGTCTGCCGGAGTCTGGACTGAAAAAGGCTCAAAAATTTTTAAATTATCTCAAGAACTAAACGCAGGTGTTGTTTGGGCAAATACATATAATCAATTTGATCCTACATCTCCTTTTGGAGGCTTTAAAGAGAGCGGTATTGGAAGAGAAGGAGGTTTACATGGGTTGAAAGCATATTTAAAATTTGAATAATGGATAGAATAGACGTTTTAAAAACATATAAGATTTTTATTGGAGGGAAATTCCCAAGAACTGAATCAGGAAGATATTTCCATATGAAAAATGATAAGGGGGAATTATTAGCAAATATGTGTCTTTCTTCCAGAAAAGATTTTAGAAATGCAGTAGTTGAAGCTAGGAAAGTTCAAAAATACTGGGGAAGTGCATCCGCAATAAATAGAGGCCAGATTCTTTACAGAATTGCAGAGATGTTAGAAGGGAGAAAATTACAATTTATAGAAGAGTTAATGATGACTGGATCATCAAAGTCTCAGGCGAAAAAGGAAGTAGAAATAAGTATAGATCGGTTAATATATTATGCTGGTTGGAGTGATAAATTTCAGCAGATTTTTAGTTCGGTTAATCCTGTTGCATCTAATCATTTTAATTTTTCAGTATTGCAAGCAATGGGAGTTATTTCTGTCATTTCTCCTAATGAATATCCATTATTAGGATTGATTTCTGTAGTCGCTCCAATTATTGTTGGAGGGAATACTTGTGTTATTTTATCCTCTGAAGAAAACCCTATGGTAAGTATTTCTTTTGCTGAAGTAATAAATACATCAGATGTTCCTAGTGGGGTTGTAAATATTTTAACAGGAAAAAGAAAAGAACTAATCAATCATTTTGCTTCTCATAAGGATGTAAATATGATGATTTATTGTGGAGAAAATAATGAAGAAATCAAGGAAATTGAGAAACTGTCGATTGAAAATTTGAAAAGAATAAAAATTCACAAACGAAAAACTTGGAATGACAACAAAGATCAATCACCTTATTTTATTGAAAAATGTCAGGAAATAAAAACCACATGGCATCCTACTGAAGCATAAAAACAGTTAACATGAACTTCAATGAATTATTAAAAATAGCTATTAATGCTTCAATTTCAGGGGGCCACGCTATAATGGAAGTTTATGCTTCTGATTTTGAAGTTGAATATAAAGTGGATGAATCTCCTCTAACTCTGGCAGATAAAAATTGTAATGAAGTAATTGATAAATTTCTTTTAAAAACAAACATTTCTATTTTGAGTGAAGAGGGAGCTACAATTCCTTTTTCAGAAAGAGAAAGCTGGGAGTATTCTTGGTTAGTTGATCCATTAGATGGCACTAAAGAATTTGTAAAAAGAAATGGAGAGTTTACAGTTAATATAGCTATGATTCATAATGGGAACCCTATAATGGGAGTTATTTATGTCCCTGTACAAGAAGAACTCTATTTTGCAATGGAGGGGTTAGGGTCTTATAAGGTTAGCAGAAGTTCAGTAATTGAGAGTTTAGATGATTTAGTTGCAGAATCAAATAAATTGCCTATTGATTATAAAAGGAATAATTATGTAGTTGTTGGTTCTCGATCTCATATGTCTGTAGAAACAGAGGAATTTTTTGAGGAGAAAAAGAAAGAATATGAAAATGTGGAAATAATGGCAATTGGATCTTCATTAAAAATATGTATGGTTGCTGAAGGGAAAGCAGACGCCTACCCTAGATATGCACCAACAATGGAGTGGGATATAGGAGCAGGTCATGCCATTGCAAAAATGGCAGGTTTTTCAGTTATTCAATACAACACAAAAAAAGAGATGGTATATAATAAGGAAGAGCTCTTTAATCCTTGGTTTCTAGTCAGCTAATTTGATGAAAAAAAGACTTCAAAAAGCACTAGAAGATAAAGATTTTTCAGAGCTCTTTAAAAAAGGAAGTTGGTCGTTATTTTTTCGTATTGGAGGGCAACTAATGGGATTCCTTTTGTCTTTTGTAATTGCTCATTATTATGGAGCAAGAGGCTTAGGAAATTATGTGCTTGTGCTCGTTATTTTAAGAATATTTACGCTGATTTCAAAATTAGGATTAGACACTTTTTCAATTCGATTTATAGCTTCTTTTGCCAATCAAGGAAAGTGGAAGAGCATTCAATTATTTAGAAGCAAGATACTTGGACTTCTTACCCTTACTTCAATTATATCGTCAATAATAATGTATTCTTTTTCTGGTGTTATTGCAGATTTAGTTCCTGTTGATTCAGAACACATTCAGATGATGTCCTTTTTTGTATTGCCAATGGTGTTCTTTATGTTGCATTATGAAAGTTTAAGAGGATTAAAAAGAATTGCTGAGTTTTCATTCTTCTACAGAATGTCTCAAGCAACTTTTACAATAGCCTCTCTTTTTATTATTTCAGCTTTTATTACTAGTAGAAATGTTCCAGTTTACGCTTATCTTACA
The DNA here is from genome assembly GCA_036139835.1 of Bacteroidota bacterium. Taxonomy (GTDB): domain Bacteria; phylum Bacteroidota; class Bacteroidia; order Flavobacteriales; family BACL11; genus BACL11. The sequence continues at coordinate 23,915 of JAYZYW010000050.1, read as the reverse complement.
AGTTTATGTATAATATCGTTACTTTCATTTATTGCATATAAATATTGGTTTTCAAAGAGAGCAACACTTACTTCATCTGAGGTTGTAGAGAATTTGACAATTATAAATATGTTAAAAATTTCAATCCCTTTAATGTTAGCACAATCTGTTCAGTTTATTATGGCTTGGACCGATCAATTAATGCTTGGTAATATGATGGATGTTGAAAGCGTTGCTATATATGGGGTTGCATTTAGGTTCTCAATGGGGGTGACAGTTACCTTAATGGCTATTAATAGTATTTCTTCTCCAAAATTTGCTGAAAAATTTGCAAATAATGATATTCTTGGAATGGGAAAAATTGCAATGCAATCTGCAAAATTGATTTTTTGGACTACAATTCCATTAGCTACTATTCTTTTAATTTCTCCAAAGTTTTTTATGGGATTATATGGAACTAAATTCTTATTAGGGGTTGAAGTTTTGAGGTGGTTAATAATTGGTCGTGTTGTAAATGCACTATCTGGTTCGGTAGGGAATCTAATGCAAATGTCAGGGCAACAAAAAAGTTTTATGCATATTCTAGTAATAGGATCAATTATTAATGTGTTGTTAAATTATTTTTTAATACCAATCTATGAAATTAAAGGAGCTGCAATTGCAAGTGTTGTTAGCTTGTCATTTTGGAATCTGAGCATGGTTTTTGTAGTTAAAAAGAAGTTTGGATTTTATTCATTTTATATCCCATTTCTAAAAAGATGAAAACTAAATTGCCGAATTTTTTGATTGTAGGAGCTGCTAAAAGTGGGACATCTTCTTTGCATAATTATTTAAATCAGCATCCGGAAATATTTATGCCAACATATACCGAGGATGGATTAAAGGTAAAAGAACCAAGATTTTTAATAAAAGAAAAAGTTAAAAAGAGATTGCCAAAAGGCATTTGGGATTTTGATGCGTATAAATCATTATTTGATAAAGCTATTAATGAAAAGGCAATTGGAGAAGCGACAGTACTTTATTTGTATTTTTATGAGGAGGCAATAAAAAACATAAAAAAATATCTTGGTGAAGATGTTAAAATTATTATTATGCTTAGAAATCCAATTGACAGGGCTCATTCCGCCTATTCATTTGCCTCTAGGACTCATCAAGAAAATCAGACTTTTAAAGAGTCTTTAATGAATGCTCAAGAAAGATTTGATAAGGATGATACTTTAAGCCCTATGATTTTGTATAAAGAATTAGGAATGTATTATAGAATGGTAAAGGCTTACATGGAGAATTTTAAAGATGTGCATCTTATCTTTTATGATGATTTTGTCTTGCAAACTAATTTAGAGGTGAGACGAGTATTTGATTTTTTAAATATTAGTAATACTAATGAGATTAATACTAATAAAGTTCTTAATTCTGGAGGAAAGAAGTGGGATTCAAGAGTTATGAAAGATTTACTGATGGGAGAAGGAGGGATGAAAAAGTTTTTGAGAATTGTACTTCCAAAAAACTTAAGAGTGAATATTAAAAAAATATTAATAAATAGTTTTACCAGTAAAGCTGATGAAATTAATGAATCAACAAAAAAAGAATTATTAGATTATTATCAAAAGGATATTCAATTGTTAGAAAAGTTAATTAATAAAGATTTAAGTAAATGGATGGAAATTTAGATTTACCTAACCTTCTTATTGTAGGCGCTGCAAAGAGCGGTACAACATCACTTCATAATTACCTTAAGCAACATCCGGATATTTTTATGACCGAACATAAAGAGCCTCATTTTCTAATTAATTTTGAAATTGGTGAAAGCAGAGTTCATAAGGCTGTTATTACATTAAAAAAGTATAAGAAAATGTTTAAAACTGAGGTTGAGTACCGGTATAAAGGAGAGTCTAGTGTTATGTATCTTGCTTTTCCTGAATTTTCGATTAAGAATATTAAAAAATACTTAACACCCGATGTGAAAATAATCATAATGCTTAGGAATCCTATTGAAAGGGCATTTGCGGGTTACCTTCATAATTTGCGATATAATCCTTCTGAAAACTTGAGTTTTGAGGAAGCGATTAAGAATTCTGAAGATCGGTATCATAAAGATATAGATATAACACCAGACACTAGATATCTTTATGTGGGAGAGTATTATTCACAAGTTAAGGAATTTATGGATGAATTTAAAGAGAATGTACATGTAATTCTTTATGACGACTATGTGAGTAATATTAATTTGTGTTTTAATAAGGTATTTGATTTTTTGGAAATTGAAAAGATTGCAATTGACACATCTATGAGGCATATGGAAGGAGGCTGGATGTTTAGAAATAAGTTTTTGAGAAATATACTAATACCACAAAATAATTTTAAATCATTAATTAAGAGTATTTTGCCAAATAAAAAGATAAGAGAAGGGTTAAAACAAAAAATGATGAATATGAGTACTGTTGAGACCCCTCATCTATCTAGTGAAATGAGAAATAAATTAAAAATGTATTATAAACAAGATGTAGCAAATCTTGCTATATTATTAAATAGAGATTTGAATCATTGGATTGACAAAAGCTAACTTTGAAAACTAGATTGCTAAATACCATTATAACATTGATGCTTGTATCAAGTACAGGAGGGCTTCTGTTTGTGTTTAATAGAAACCTTTCATTTTTAGCCTTTGTTATCCTTATTACATTTAGCCTCTTCTTTATAGGAAAGGGGATTAAGAAATCTATTTTTTATTCTTCTTGCTTAGCTCTTTTGGTCGTTATAGCATTATTTGCAATAAACTTCATTTTTGCAGCAAATCAGTCATTAACTAAGTATTATTTTTATGGAATTATAATTTTTACAACTGTTCTCACATTATTTTATTTTAATAATCAAAGCAATAAAGAAGCTTTTATTAATAGTCTATATTTTGTGCTAAAAATAATTCTTTTTCATTCGCTACTTAGTTTTATAGCATATTTCTTTGTTAAAGACAATCTATTTTTACTCACTCACCACAATATTCTTGGAGAAATTAGTCATAAGAGTCTAACATATAATTATTTGTTTTATTATTCTCCAAAAGACTCAAGTGTGCTTAACTTATATTTTGGGACAGATCTTCAAAGAAATGCAGGAATATTTTGGGAAGCAGGAATATTGCAGGCATATTTAAATATTTTATTTTTCTTAGAGATAAGCGTGTTTAAAAGGAATAAAACGCTTTTAGCACTTATTATTCTAGCAATATTGTCAACCGAGTCTACTACTGGTTTATTATTATTAATGATACAGGTTATATATTTTTCACAAAAGCAATTTAAAAAAAACATCATGATGGTTTTAATGACAATAATTATAATACCGTTATATATTCTTTTGAGTGCAAATATAAATGAAAAACTTTTTGGAAAAAATGAATCTTCATTTCAAAAAAGGTTAATTGATTTAACCCAGCCATTTTTTATAGCTTTGGAGAATCCGCTTACAGGTGTTGGTCTAGATAATGAGAACCTACAGGAACTAAGAGAAGAGTTTTATATCAAACCTAATTTAAATAAATGGTTCTGGAGATTTGGCATTGAACAAAAGACAGCCACCACATCTAAGGGCCTTACAAATTCTGTAATGTATATGTTAGCAGGTATGGGATTTCCTACTGCAATGTTATTTATTTATATGTTTATGAAACAACAAATTGTAACAAATCATAGATCGATTTGGTTTATTATTACATTTATTTCGGTAATGTCAGAACCTTTGTTATTTAGACCATTTTTTTTGATATTTATTATATCGGGGTTTATTCATTTCTTTTATAAAGTGACGAATCACAAGCAACAATTAGTATGAAAAATATATTAATTACTGGTGGAGCAGGGTTTATTGGAAGCAGACTATGCGAAAAATTATTTGATAAAGGATATAATATTACCATTATAGATAGTCTTTCTCCTCAAATTCATGGAGAGAGGGAGTCTTTACTTCTCAAGAAAATTAAAGATAAGTGTACTTTTATTAAAGGAGATGTTAGGAATAAAGAGGATTGGAAAAAAGCAATAAAAGGACAAGAAATAATAGTTCATTTAGCAGCAGAGACAGGTACAGGACAATCAATGTATAAGTCAGAAAAATATAACGAGGTAAATATTATGGGAACAGCTCATATGTTGGAATTATTAGCTAACACAAATCATAAAGTTGAGAAAATGATTATTGCATCATCTCGTGCAATTTATGGAGAAGGTAAATATTTGTGTTTCTCTCATGGAGAAATTTATCCTAAACAAAGAAATGAGTCAGATATGAGGAAAGGGGAGTTTAATCTTAAATGTCATATATGTAATTCAGAATTACAATTGATTGCTACAGATGAAACTTCTAAACTATATCCTTCATCTATTTACGCAAGAACTAAGCAGGAACAAGAGCAAATGGTTATGCTGATGGGAGAATCATTAGATATTCCTTCAGTTGCTTTTAGATATCAAAATGTTTATGGGCCTGGACAATCTCTTTTAAATCCTTATACTGGTATTTTATCTATTTTTTCTACCAGAATACTTAATGGAAATGATTTAGATATTTATGAAGATGGATTGGAAAGCAGAGATTTTGTTTATATTGATGATGTAGTGGATGCAACTATTCTGGGGATAGAAAAAGATGAAGCAAATGGGGGAATTTTTAATGTTGGATCTGGAGTTGCTACAACTGTCAAGGAAGTTGCTGAGTCTTTAAAAAAATGTTATAACTCGGATATAAATATCTTAATTACCGGGGAGTACAGATCAGGAGATATTCGTCATAATTTTGCTGATTTAACTAAAATAAATGATATTTTGGGCTTTAACCCAAGATATCATTTTCAAGAAGGCCTTTTTGAGTTTGTAAAATGGGTTGAAACCCAAGATGTAATGGAGGATAAATATGACAAATCAGTTAAAGAGTTAAAGGATAAGGGATTGATAAAGTAAAATGAAAAGGATATTTGTAATATTATTTCTTTTGTTAACGACGAACTTAATTTCTCAGAATCAAGTTAATACAAATCTTTTTGGTTTTCGAACAAGTACAGCATTTATTTTCTTTGATATCCAAGATAGTGTTTTTATGAATGATGTTCATAGTCTTTCCCCAAATGTATTGAGTTTCCCTGGAAGTTTTGGAAATTTCTATCATTTAAATGGGGTAGGATATGGGCTTAATATAGAAGAGATAAACAAGAATCATACTGGGAAAAAACCAAAACAAGCAAAAGGATTAAATAGAATTATTAAAAAGAAATCTCATACTAGAAATTATATTTATGATTTTATTGAAATGGCCCAAGCTACTGGTTCTAGTGTTATTTATGATGTCAATATTATATCTTCTACTCCACAGGAGGCCCTACAAGTTATTGAATTATTATTAGATAATAATGTTAAATTATTGGGAGTTGAATTAGGATCGGAGTTGTCAAATAGAAGCTATGAGCATTTTATGAGTATTGAGAAATATATTTCTCTTTCAAAATTATATGCTGAGTCAATTAGAGAGGTTTATAAAGATTTGCCAATTGCTGTTGTATCTGCTCCTAATAATAGAGGATCAATACGTCTAGCAGAGTGGAATCGCAAGTTAGCTAAAGAGAATTTCTATGACGCGATTATTATTCACCCTTATGCAAAAGTTGTTACAGGAAAAGATGTCGCAGGAGAAATGTTGACAGTGATCCCTGAGGGGGTTGGAGATGAAGAAACCTATGAGATATATAAAGGAAGAGCTATAAAATATATTATTTTAGATTTTAAAGCTGAGATAAATAAATATAATAAAACTTATTATAATAAGAAGATATGGTTAACCGAATGGAATTTGCAGATGTCTTCTGTTACAGGAAACACTTTACTGCAAGCCCTATTCGTTTCTCATCAATTAATTGAACTGGCGTCCCTGCAAGAATCAAATATTGATATTGCAACATTTCATAATTTAGCAGGGCGAACTTTATCTGGAGATCTAATAATGTGGGAAGATAATAAGAGCAGAAAAAATGCAACATTTAATTCAATGAGAATTGTCAAAGAATTATTTAGAGGGTCATTATTTTCGGTACATAAGTCTGAAATCCAAAAAGATTGTTTTGAATATTGTTTTATTTCAGAGAAAGAAAATAGAAGATTATATTATTGGATAAATTGGAGTAGAGAACCAATAAAGATAGACATTAGACGTACTGGCAAGAAAGTTGAATACTTTAGCGAGAATCTGTTTGATAAAAATTCAGGCAGTAAAGCATTTCCATATAACATAACAGATTTTGTTAATTCTGAGGTGAATCTAAAACCTTATAGCATTACATTTGTTGAGGAAATAATGAAAAAATAATTAGTTGTGAGAAAACCAAATTTGTTCCTTAGTTCGCGCACCAAAAGCAGGACTTGCTTTTTTTGGACAGTGAATGGCTAATATTGTTGCGGTAATCAAAAAAAAGGTTTTTGTTAAATGAAAAAAGTAGATTTTTTTATAGTAGGAGCTCCAAAAGCAGGGACAACTTCTTTGTATCATTATTTAAATGAACATTTTGAGATTGAGATGAGCTCTCAAAAAGAACCTGATTTCTTTTCTGATAAATCTTTGCAAAATCAAAAGCTGTATTATGGAAAAGACAGAGTTGATACAATTGAAAAATACCAGTTACTTTTTCAACGAGAAGATGCCACTGTAAGGGGAGAGGCCAGTGTTTCTTATTTGTTTTATGAAGATGTGCCTCATAAAATCATTTCGTATAATCCTACTGCTAAGATTATAATTATGCTTAGAAATCCTGTTGAAAGAGCATTTTCGCATTATTTAATGGATTATAGATTAGGATTGATTTCAGAAAGTTTTGAGGTAATCATTAAAAAGCAATCAAAACATAAGAATGCATATTTGTTTTATCAACAATATATTGAAGTAAGTGAGTATGCTAAGCAAATAAAAAGATATTTAGAAGTATTTCCAAAGGAAAACATTTATTTTATTGATTATGAAGATTTTAAAAATGATACTGTTGAAATTGTGCATAGTGTTTTTATGTTTTTAGGCGTAAATGATGATTTTCAACCACAGTTAAGAAAGAAACACAATACTTATACTACTCCTAAATATGAGATTATTCGGTATGTTTATTCCTCTGTTCTCTTTCGGAAAATGTTAGCGAGTATTTTTTCAAAAAATTTAACCAAGAGCATTAGAGGTTTGCTTTTTAGAAGCGATAAGAAACCAAAAATATCTGAGGAAACAAGAGATTTTTTAAAAAAACATTTTGAAAGTGATGTGAGAGAACTATCTGAATTGTTAAAAAAAGATTTTTTAAAATGGATAAGATAGGTCTAGTTACTATAACATATGATTCAGCTGATGTATTGCGGCCATTTTTGGATTGTGTTTGGAAACAAACACATGATAATTTAATTCTTTATGTGGTTGATAATTTCTCAAATGACAGCACATTATCTATTTTAAAAAAGGATAATGATTCTCGACTTGTTATTATTGAAAATAAAACAAATTTTGGAGTGGCAAAAGCAAACAACCAGGGGATTATTAAAGCTATTGAAGATGGGAGTGATCAGATATTGATAATAAATAATGATGTTGAATTTGAATCAACTTTAATAGAAAAATTACTTAAAACTCAACAAAAAAATAATTGTAGTTTGGTTACTCCTAAGATGATGTATTTTGACAGTCCTAATAATATTTGGTATGCAGGAAGTTGGTTTATAAAAAAGAAAGGTTACTTGCCCTTACATAGAGGTATGAAAGAGTTAGATCAAGGGCAGTATAATGAAATAGTTGAGGTAGAATATGCTCCTACATGTTGTTTGTTAGCTAAAAAAGAGGTGTTTCAGGATATTGGTATGATGAACGAAAAGTATTTTGTTTATTTTGATGATACTGATTTCTCATATAGAGTTTGGAAACACGGGAGACATAAAATATTTTACTATCCTTATGTTGAATTTTATCATAAAGTAGGAAGCTTGACAAAGTCCTTTAATAAGAATGGAAAAAAAACCTATAGAGGAGATTTCTTTATAAAACAAAATACCAGAAATCACATCTATTTTTTAAAACAGATTGGTAGTGTTTTCGCTTACGGATTTATTGCATGGCTATTTTTAAAGAATAATATTCGCTTTTTAATTAATCCACAAATAAGAAAGAATTTTGCGACTTGGCATCTAATTAATAAATCGTATTTTGAAGGTTTAAGAATGTAAATAATGAAGAGAAAAGTAGCAATTATAGATACTTTGGGAGCTCATGGAGGATCCTTCCATTTTTATACTTTTGGCCAGTCAATGGGATTAATTAATAGTGGCGTTGATGTAAGCCTCTATACAAATAACGAAACAATTAATCCTGAAATTACTGGGCTTAAGTTTTTTAGTTTTTATAAAGATATTTTTGTAAGTAAATTCAGAATAATAAATGGATTACAATGGATTATTGGTTCTATTCAATCTATTTTTCATGCTAGATTTTCAGGAATCTCTATCTTTCATTTTCATATCTTTTACACTAATATTTTAGTGTTATTTAATCTTTTGGTGGTTAAATTATTATTTGGAAAGGTGGTTCTGACTATTCATGATGTAGCTTCATTTGCCCATAAGAATAAATCCACCTTAACATCTAATTTAGTTTATAAGTTAACGGATTTAATATTAACTCATAATCAATTTAGTAAAGAAGAAATAATTAAAATTGTTCCATTTTTAAAAGATAGAGTTTTTATTATTTCTCATGGGAACTATATACCATTTATTAATATTGGAAAAGACAAAATACATTCTAGAAAACACTTAGAATTACCAATTAAGAAAACAATTCTATTATTTTTTGGAATGATAAAAAAAGTAAAAGGATTAGAAGTTTTATTACAATCTTTCAAAAAAGTAGTTGAGGTAAATCCTGATACGGTTTTATTAATTGCCGGGAACCTTTGGAAGAATGATTTTGCTGTTTATCAGCAAATTATTGATAAAAATAATCTTGCTGAAAATATTATTTTACATACAAAATTTATCCCTCATGAGGATGTTGAGCATTATTATTGTTCATCAGATTTAGTTGTGTTACCGTATAAAAAAATATATCAAAGTGGCGTGTTAATGATGGCCTTAAGTTATGAAAGACCTGTTTTAGTTTCTGATCTTCCTTCACTTAAAGAAGTAATAATAGATAATGAAAACGGGTTCTTGTTTGCATCAGAAGATGTTAATCATTTAGCTGAAAAATTAAACCTCATTCTATCTGATAAAGCAAACTTAGAAAGAGTACGAAAGAATGGGAACATATTAATTAATGAAAAATTTGGCTGGAATGAAATTGGTAGATTAACTAAAGTGGCATATCAAACTTTATAAAATTGTATTTTAGCGAAAAATCTGCATTATGAAAAGTAGAATAAAAAGATGTATATTAAGTTCAGTTGATAATTATACTCGTATTTTAAATGATAAAAATCTTCAAGAAAATATGGAGAATATTATTATGCTTGGTATTAAAGCATTTAAAGCTGATAAAAAAATGCTTTTTTGTGGAAATGGAGGTAGCGCTTCTGATGCGCAACATATTGCGGCTGAACTCAGCGGAAGATTTTATACTAATCGTCCGCCCCTTTATGCTGAGGCACTTCATGTAAACTCGTCTTATATTACAGCTGTTGCTAACGATTTTGGTTATGATGAAACTTATGCTAGAATGTTAGAGGCTTGTGGAAGAAAAGGAGATATTTTGGTCGGGATTTCTACATCTGGAAACTCTTCTAATGTGCTTAAGGCTCTTAAGAAAGCCAATGATTTAGAGCTAACAACTATTGGTTTTACTGGAAATAAAGGTGGAGAGATGAATAATGTTTGCGATATAATGATAAAAATCCCTTCTGATGATATCCCAAGAATTCAGGAGGGTCACATTTTGGTTGGCCATATAATTTGTCAGATTATTGAAGAAGAAATGTTCCCAAATGCATAATTTTGACACTCTCTTTTTAGATAGAGACGGGGTGATAAACAAGAAACTTGAGAGAAGATATATTCGTAATTTTTCAGAGTTTGAGTTTATGCCAGGCGCTTTGAAGGCAATTTCAAAACTAAGCAATGTATTTACTCGTATTATTATTGTTACTAATCAACAGGGTATCGCCAAAGGGATAATATCAGATGTTGATTTAAATACGCTGCATACTCAAATGGAAGACAAAATTAAACAGTCAGGCGGATGGATAAATAAAATATATTATTGTCCTCATTTGGAAGAATCTGATTGTCTGTGTAGAAAACCAAAATCGGGAATGATTCAGCAAGCAATCGTTGACTTCTCTGAGATTATTATTGAGCATTCTTATCTTGTTGGAGATTCGGATTCTGATATAGAAGCTGGAAAAAGAATGAATTTAAAGACTGTTAAGGTTGATAACGATTATACGTTAGCAAAATGGACTTCTGATTTGCTCGTTGGTATTTAAGAATTTTGTTAATTTTACAGCAAAACAAGAAAAATGTTAAATACAGAGTATAATTTTTTATTTGCATTCTTAACTTCATTAATTATAACATATGTGTCTATACCAAAAATTATCTTCTTTGCTCATAAATTTAGACTTGCAGATGTGCCAGGAAAAAGAGCATCACATGAAGTTAGCGTTCCTATTTTTGGAGGAGTAGCAATTTTTATAGGAATCATTTTGTCTTTACTTTTTTGGACAGATATTTATAATATACAGTTTATTATATTAAGTTTTGTAATTGTCTTTTTTTTAGGAATAATTGATGATTTACTTGGCCTTACACCCTACAAAAAACTTATTGGTCAGATTTTTGCTATTCTGATTGTAATTTATTTTGGAGACATACAAATTGATAGTATGCATGGAGTATTAGGAGTTTATGAACTCCCTGATTATGTCGCAACTCTTTTTACTATATTTGTAGTTATTGTGATTATTAATGGCTTTAATTTAATTGATGGAGTAGATGGTTTGGCAGGCGGTTTAGGCATTATTTCATCTTGTTGTTTTGGTATAGTGGCATTACTCATGAATCAGAATGATATAGCAATTATTTCCTTTTCTTTGTTAGGAGCCTTGTTAGCATTTTTAAAATTTAACTTTCCTCCAGCTAAAATATTTATGGGAGACACAGGGTCCTTACTAGTTGGGATGACGCTTTCAGTGTTATCTATTAATCTCATTCAAAATGGATTAGCTACAGAAACGATTCAGCTCTATAATAAAGGCCCATTATTGGCGGTCGTATTTTTGGCAATTCCTCTTTTTGATTCGTTAAGAGTATTTATAGTTAGAGCATCTAAAGGAATTGGACCACTGTCTGCTGGTAGAGATCATATTCATCATGCATTATTAGATTTGGAATTTGGACATAAAAAAACAACACTTACTTTATATTTATTGAGTCTCGTATTAATTAGTAGTTCTTATTTCTTACTAGAATTAAATATTAACTTGGCAATTGCAATTTTAGCATTTGTTAGTTATGTAATATTAATAATTCCTTTCTACATATTAAGAAAAAACAAATAATGAAACAGATTTTTGTTGTTATATTATGTGTTATTTCATTTGCTAGTTACTCACAACACACCAACTTGTTATTAGGCAGGAACTATTCTTCAGATATAAATAAGGTCCTATATACTGAACCTCTAGAAATTCATACTTCATTTAAGCCTATTTTAAAATCAAATTTAACTTTTTCAACTGATTCGGTTATTGAAAATTATTATCAGACCACTTATAAGAATTGGTATTTAAGAAAAGCTTTTTCTGATCAGTTGATGGTTTTAGAGGGGGATGATTATAAAGTCATAGCCTCACCAATAATCAACTTGTCAAAAGGGAAAGAGTTAATTGAGTCTAAAAACACCTTTACAAACAGCAGAGGATACCTAATTGAGGGAAGTCTTGGCAAGACAATTTCATTTTCTACTTCATTTGTTGAAAATCAAGCAATTTTCCCAAATTATTTAGATGCCTATATTAGAGCTCATCGAGTTGTCCCAGGGCAAGGCTACGCAAGGGATTTTAAAGGAACAGGATTTGATTACGCCATGTCTTCTGGCTATGTGACTTATAGGGGAAATAACATGTTTGCTGTTCAGTTAGGACATGGGAAAAACTTTATTGGTGATGGTTATCGTTCGTTGCTACTTTCAGATAACATGTTTAATTATCCGTATTTAAAGATTCAGACTACTTTTTGGAAAGTGCAATACACTAACCTTTATGCTGAGTTGATGGACATTAATTATTTCACAACACATGGGTTGCCCAATTGGGATCAGATGGGTTATCCTAAAAAGTATTTGTCATCACATTATCTGAGTGTAAATGCAACTAAAAAATTTAATTTATCATTGTTTGAATCAGTTGTCTGGCGAATGAATCATGCTCCAGGAAGCAGGGGTTTTGATATTAACTATTTAAATCCCATAGTCATGCTAAGGCCAATTGAGTTTTCAGTAAATTCTCCAGACAATGTTTTGGTGGGGATAAATACAAAATATGCTTTTAAGTCATCATATATGTATGGACAATTAGTTGTGGATGAATTTAGCATTACTGATTTGCGTGTAAAAAATGGTTTTTGGGCAAATAAAATTGGTTATCAGTTGGGGTATAAAATTTTTGATCCGTTTAATATTGACAGGCTTACTTTACAAACAGAATATAACTATGTTAGACCATATACTTATGCTCATCATAATCCTCAGCAAAACTACGCTCATTATAATCAGCCATTAGCACATCCGTTAGGAGCTAACTTTTCCGAATTTTTATTTATGATAAATTATAAATGGAAAAGATTTGAAATTGATGGGAAAATAATGTTTGCTAAATATGGTGAAGATTTTAAAGGAGATACTATCTCTTATGGAAGTAATGTTTATTTTTCAACTGGCAATTATGCGCAGGAGGAAGGTTTAGTTGGCATGGGCTCAGGTAGACCATCTGATTTTGGAGTTGAAATGTACCAAGGGAACCTTACAACAATTGATTATAAAAATTTAAATGTATCTTATATTATAAATCCTTATACAAATCTTAAAATACATTTAGGTGTTACTTTGCGAAATTCTCATAATGATGATGAGGATGTAAAAACTCAATTTATTAATTTTGGAATTATGAGTGATTTATTTAATCATTATTACGATATTTAATGGCATTGCTATTAGCTATTGAAACAACTACAAAAAACTGTTCTGTTGCACTTTTTGAAAACAGTAACCTGCTTCAGTTAAAAGAAAAAAGTTCTGACAAATATTCACATGCTGAGCAGCTTACCTTATTTATAGAAGCAGTTGTAAAAAAATCAAAGATTACTTTAAAAGAAATAGATGGAATTGTGTTAAGTAAGGGACCTGGTTCTTATACGGGTTTGCGAATTGGCACTTCTACTGCAAAGGGCTTATGTTATTCTTTGGATATTCCATTAGTTTCGGTTTCTACCTTAAAAACAATGGCTTTTGGAATGTCAGAAAAGGAAGATTACAGGCTTTATTGTCCTATGATTGATGCTAGAAGGATGGAAGTTTTTGCATCAATATATGATCAAGGGAATAATGAAGCTAGAGAGATTAGAGCTGACATTGTAGATGAGAATACATATGCTGAATTTCTGCAAGATAAAGTTTTGTTTTTTGGAGATGGAGCCCTGAAGTGTAAGTCAATCATAAACAACCCTAATGCTTATTTTATTGATGGCGTATTTCCTTCAGCAAAAGATATGGGAATATTAGGATTTGAGAAATTTGCGAATAAAGATTTTGAAGATGTCGCTTATTTTGAACCTTACTATCTTAAAGATTTTGTGGTTGGGGAAAAGAAAAAATCTTAGGGTCTTCTTTTTCTTTTAGTTGCTGCATTAAACCTTCCTTTAAAAGAGGATGAACCTCCTCCTTCAGAGCTTTTACTTATAGACGACCTCCCACTATTCCTTCTTGAAGATGCGCTTTTTCTTGAGTTTGATTTTTTTACATTTCTAGATTTACTACTATTTCTTTTTTTATATCCTGAAAATTTTCTATCTCTACCATCACCTCTTTTTTTCCTAGTTTTGCCACCATTTGATAGTTTTGATCCAGGAGCTTGTGAAACCTCAACATTCACTCTGTTATTATTCCAATTTGCATTACTTAATCCGCGTAAAACATCGTTTTCAAAATCAGAAGGAACTTCAAAGAATGAGAATTTTCTCATAATATCAATTTTGCCAATTGGGATATCTCTAGTCCTAGTATATTCGTTAATTAACCCAATGAGATTGTGTGTTTGTAAATCTTTTTCTTTTCCAAGATTAATAAAGAATCTTGTATGACCAGGCTCAGCATGGCCTATTCTTTCTCCTTTTTGTTTTCTTTTTTTACGAGAGTTCTTTTTAGTTCCGGAAACATTTAGGTCAGGAGCATGTTTATAGAAAGATAAAAATCTGTTGAATTCTGTAGATACAAAGTGTTTTATTAATTGTTCCTTATCTAGATGAGCTAATTTTTCTTCAATTGCTGGTAAGTATTTATCTATTTGATGATTTATTTCAGTCGCCACAACTTTTTCTACTAACTTCATTAATTGAATTTGACAAATTTCATCACCATCAGGAACTTTTTGAAGTATTAAATCACGCTTAATCATTTTTTCAATATTTTTCAACTTTCTTCCCTCACGGCTATGAGCGATAATTATTGAAATTCCTTTTTTCCCTGCTCTACCGGTTCTCCCTGATCTATGTACATAAATTTCATTATCATCCGGTAAATTATAATTGATTACATGTGATAGATCATTGATATCAATTCCTCTTGCTGCAACATCAGTAGCAACTAACATTTGTAGTTTTTTTTGTCTGAATCTTCCCATAACATGATCTCTTTGAGCTTGAGATAATTCCCCATGAATAGCATCAGCATTGTAGCCATCTTGCATCAATTTGTCAGCAATATTAGCAGTTTCTCTTCTAGTACGGCAGAAAACAATGCCGTAAATATCAGGATTGATGTCACAAATTCTTCTAAGGGCTTTGTACCTATTATTAGCATTTACCATGTAATAGTGATGATCAACATTTTTAGCGCCTTCATTTCTACTTGCAACTTCAATAGTTTTGGAGCTAAACATATAGTTTTTGCTAATTCTCATTACTTCTTTTGGCATAGTTGCTGAGAATAAAAGAGTCTGTTTCTCTTTTGGTGTTTCTGCCAAGATGATATCTAAATCATCTTTGAACCCCATGTTTAGCATCTCATCAGCCTCATCTAAAATTACAAATTCAATATCTTGTAATCGTAAGGCTTTTCTGTTTATTAAATCAATGACTCTACCGGGAGTACCTACAATAATTTGCGTTCCTGATTTTAGCAATTTTATTTGAGGGACAATACTCGCACCACCATACACAGGAGTTACTTTTAATCCCTTAATATATTTTGAATAAGAGCCCATGTCTTTTGAAATCTGAAGACATAACTCTCTAGTAGGACAAAGAATAATCGCTTGTGGTAGTTTTCTGTTAACTTCAATTTTATGTAATATAGGAAGCCCAAAAGCTGCAGTTTTTCCGGTGCCTGTTTGCGCAAGAGCAATAAGATCAGTTTTGTTTTCCAATAAATATGGAATTGCTTCTTGTTGTATTGGTGTTAATTTTTCAAACCCTAAATCTTCTATTGCTTTTTGAATGCTCTTATTCAGTCCTATTTCTGAAAATGTCATGCTATAAATTTTTCGCAAAAATACTCTTATCTAGCACAATAGGACGCTAATTATAAGTTTTATACAAAATAACAAGTTTTCAACTGATTTAAAACTAGTTATTTTTTTGTTTTTTTAATCTACTACTAAAGTGTATTTTTGCCATCTAAAAATAGATAATTAATGAGAAGGTATAATTTTTCTGACAGACATATTGGGCCAAGAGATAATGATATCTCTGAGATGCTTGAGATGGTGAATGCATCATCAATTAAACATTTAATTGACGAAACAATTCCTCAAAAAATACACTTAGTAAAGAAAATGAATTTGCCAGAATCTTTGTCTGAAAACAGGTTTATTGAACACATAAGGAAGATTGCGCAAAAGAATAAAAATTACCGATCTTATATTGGCATGGGTTATTTTAATACTATTTTACCAGGAGTAATTCAAAGAAATATTTTAGAAAATCCGGGTTGGTATACGGCATATACGCCATATCAAGCAGAAATTGCTCAAGGAAGATTAGAGGCTTTGTTGAATTTCCAAACTATGGTAATGGATTTAACAGCAATGGAACTGGCTAACGCATCCTTACTTGATGAAGGAACGGCTGCTGCTGAGGCAATGACAATGTTATTTTCCTGTCGATCTAGAGTTCAGCAAAAGCAAAATGTTGTTAAGTTTTTTGTTTCAGATTTATGTTACCCCCAGTCAATAGAAATACTCAAAACTAGAGCCATTCCTTTAGGTATTGAGTTGGTTGTTGATAGTCATAATGATATAAAGCTAGATAATTCTTATTTTGGTTGTATTTTGCAGTATCCTGCAAAAGATGGTGCTGTAATTGATTATTTTGATTTTGTAAAATCAGCAAAGGAACTTGAAGTTGGGGTAGTTGTAGCAGCAGATTTATTAAGCTTAACACTTTTAACCCCTCCTGGCGAGTGGGGTGCTGATGTGGTAGTGGGAACCACACAAAGATTTGGAATACCCATGGGCTATGGAGGTCCACATGCTGCATATTTTGCAACTTTTGATAAATATAAAAGAAGTATTCCTGGAAGGATTATTGGAGTATCAGAAGATGCAGATGGTAACAGAGGCTTAAGAATGGCTTTGCAAACAAGAGAGCAGCATATTAAAAGAGAAAATGCAACTTCAAATATCTGTACTGCACAGGTTTTGTTAGCAGTAATGGCTGGAATGTACGGGGTTTATCACGGTAAAGAAGGAGTGAGAGCAATGAGTAAAAAAATTCATTCCTTAACTGCTACTTTATCAGAAGGATTAACACAATTAGGCTATCATCAGTTAAACGCTATTTATTTTGATACATTAAAAATAGGTATAGGTAATGTTTCCATGGAGAATATCAAGACTTATGCTGAAGATTCTAAAATTAATTTTAATTATATTGATGATGAAACATTATCTATTAGTATTGATGAAAAAGATGATTTGGAAAATATCAATGATATTTTAGAAATTTTCGCAAAAAGCTGTAATCATTCTGATTCTGTTGATTTAATCAATGAAGTATTAAGTGGTGATTATACTGAGGCAACTGCCCGTATTCCAGAACAGTTATATAGAAAATCACTTTTTATGGAAAATGAAGTGTTTAATAAATATCATTCCGAAACAGATATGATGCGATATATCAAAAGTTTAGAAAATAAAGACTTGTCTTTAGCGCACTCCATGATACCATTAGGTTCTTGCACTATGAAGCTGAATGCCGCTTCAGAGTTGTTTCCTTTAAGTTGGGCAGAGTTTGGGAACTTACATCCTTTTGTGCCAGCTCATCAAGCAAGAGGATATCAGATTATGTTTCATGAGTTAGAAGAAATGCTTTGTGAAATTACAGGTTTTGCCGCTATGAGTTTACAACCAAATTCTGGGGCTCAAGGAGAGTTTGCAGGCCTTATGGCTATTAGAGCATATCATCACAGTCAAGGTCATTATCATAGAAATATTTGTTTAATTCCATCTTCAGCACATGGTACGAATCCGGCTTCTGCTGTAATGGCTGGCATGAAGGTTGTTGTAATTCCTTGTGATAAAGACGGTAATATTGATGTTGCTTCTTTAAAAGAAAAAGCATTAGAGCACGCTAAAAATCTTTCATGTTTGATGATTACTTATCCTTCTACGCATGGGGTTTATGAGGAAAAAATTATGGAAATTACGAAAATTACACATGATAATGGAGGTCAAGTATATATGGATGGTGCGAATATGAATGCTCAAGTTGGGATTACTAATCCTGCGATTATTGGTGCTGATGTATGTCATTTAAATCTACATAAAACTTTTGCTATACCTCATGGCGGTGGTGGCCCTGGGATGGGTCCAATTGGAGTTGTAGAACATTTAAAGCCTTTTTTACCAAATAATCCTTTGGTAAAAATGGGAGGTGAAAATGGAATGTCTATTTCCTCTGCCCCCTGGGGAAGTGCATTAGCGTTGACAATTTCTTATGCTTATATAAAAATGTTAGGAGCTGATGGGCTTAGATCTTCTACTGAAATAGCAATTTTAAATGCAAATTATATTAAAGAGAAATTAGCCAAACATTTTGAAATACTTTATACGGGAGGTAATAATAGGGTGGCTCATGAGATGATTGTTGATTTCAGAATGTTTAAGAAAGATGGTATTGAGGTTGTTGATATAGCTAAAAGACTAATGGATTATGGTTTCCATGCACCTACAGTATCCTTCCCTGTTGCGGGAACTTTAATGATTGAGCCTACTGAAAGCGAGAGTAAATCACAACTAGATAGATTTTGTGAAGCCATGATTTCTATAAAATCAGAAATTGAAGAGATTATAAATGGGGAAGTAAAAGTGGAAGAAAGTGTATTGAAAAATGCGCCTCACACTATGGAATTAGCAGTAAATGATGAGTGGAGTTTTGCGTACTCAAGACAAAAAGCAGTTTATCCTTTAAAGTGGATAAAAGATAATAAATTTTGGCCATCAATCAGGAGAGTAAATGATGCTTATGGTGATAGAAATTTAATATGTTCATGCGCCCCTATTTCTGATTATGTGGAGTAGATAAACTTTGATGTCTTTAGCCTTGTTATTTATTTTAGTTGTCTTATATTTGCAATACAATTAAATAATAAAAAAATAAAAAAATGAAAAAAATTTTACTTTCTGTTTGTGTATTACTAGTTGCAACTGCAACTTTTCCGCAATCAAAAATGGTTAATTCGTTAAACGAACGTTTAGTAAAGAAGGTTATTAATACTTCAGCACCGTTGCCTGTTGTTACTCCTTCAAATTTTGCTGCTGCACCACCGCCTATTTGGCAAGATGATTTCTCAAATCCAGCAAATTGGGTTATTGATCATGATCCAACAGCATGTTCTTTAGACTGGCAGATTGGATCTTATTCATGTCAAGGCTCTTATCAAATTAATGATATTGTCTCTACTACTGTTTCTAACGGGTATGCTATGATAGATTCTGATCATTATGGTGGCGCTACTGGTGGTACTGAAATGGAAGACTGCTGGCTTACATTGGCAAATCCTGTTGACCTAAATGGATATCCAAATGTAATTCTAGAATTTGAAACACAATATAGAAGTTATAATAATGAGCAACCCTACATTGTTGTTGGAATTGGTGATGGTGCGGGTAATGTAACATGGCCAGATTTAGAGGCATCAACAAATACTTCATCTATGAATAATGTATTTGATCCGTTTCCTGGATACGATAGTGGAGATGAAACAACTAATCCTGAATTAATAACAGTTGATATTAGTTCTGCTTTAGTTGGTTTAACTGCGACAGAATTAGCTGATATATATATCCGTTTTCATTGGACAGGAACTTGGGGATATGCATGGTTTGTTGATGATGTTTCTATATCAGAGACTCCAGATAATAAAATTCGCACAACTGATGAGGTTATTGGTGGTTATTGGATAGATTATGCAAATTATTCTGCTGCTGGATTAAATCATATTATTGGATTAGATTATACAGTGGCCCCTTTGTCACAATTAGCAAATCATCCTTATGTTTTTGAAGCATATGTGAAAAATGTTGGTTTATCTGAGCAACATGCTGTATTAAACTATAGTGTAACTGGAGCTGGAACAGCTTCTGGAACATCCTTAATTACTGTATTAAACTCTCAAGATGATGCTGCTTTTACAACACCTGGTTTTTCTCCAACAGCTCTTGGTAATTATTCAATTGAGATGTGGGCAGAAGCTGACTCTGCTGGTGCAGGGACTACAATTGTTACTTCTGATATTGTTACAAAAAACATAGAAGTTACAAATTATATTTACGGAAAAGACTTAGGTGATTCTAATCCTGGCTCTTATATTTTAGGCGGGCCAGAAGATCAGAACCATTTTACCACAAGGTACGAAATGTATGCTAATGAGCAGTTATGTGGAATAAGAGCATACATTGGCGCCAACTCTTTTATTGGAGCAGAGATAAAGGCAATTCTTTATGAAGTAGACACTACATCTGCTGATGGCCTTATTTTTCTTGCGGAGTCTGACAATTATGCTCTTGCAGCACAGGATTTAGGTAACTGGATTGATATTCCTTTTTTGAATCCTATTTCTTTAATTAATGGTTATGCTTATGAGTGTGGGTTGGTTGGGTTTAATCATCCAACTGATGAGTCGTATATAGGTACTTCAGGAGGGTCATTATATAATGGAGAGCACAGTATATTTGATGAGCTTGGTTTAAGTACTCAATCAGCAGGAACTCCAACTTGGTATTATACTACAGTTACTCCAATGGCACGAATGAATTTTGATCCTTCAATAATTAGTCAAGTTTCTAATGTTGAACAAACTATTTTTAATATATATCCTAATCCAACAAATGGGGTCTTTATTATTGAGTTAGATGCAACTGCACAATATGATGTGACAGTATATAATGTTTTAGGACAAACAGTTCTTTTGACATCTACTAATACAATGAGTACTACAATTAATTTGTCAAATTTCGAGAAAGGTATTTATACAATTGAGTTAAAAGATGAAAACGCTATTTATACTGAAAAAGTTATAGTTGAATAATTTTTGAATTATTGAATGAATAAGAGAGCCTGGTTTTACCGGGCTTTTTTTATGGGTTTTTTAATACATTTACACACTTAATATTTTAAAAATAAAAAAACAATGAAAAAAAAATATATTTTGCTTTGCACTTTAGCTGTCTCTGTTAGTATGTTTGGGCAAGTTTCTTTTCAAAAAACAATTAATAATGGAGAACTTGTTAATGAAAATGTCTCATTTAATGCAATATTACCTCCAATTGTAGCCTCTAATTCTATCCCAGTTACGACTATTTGGGAAGAGGATTTTAGTGGAGGATTTCCTCAAGGCTGGTCTACATATACCAGTAATACTCAAGGAGGTTTAGCAACCTGCCCTTGGGTCTGGACAATAGATGGGACTTGGGGATATTGGAATGGGAATAATGGGACATCACCATCTAATGGAATAGCTTCTACTACAGTTTCTAATGGCTTCTTAATATCAGATACTGATTCTGCAAATCATTATGCTTATGGACAGCCTTCAGGTACTACTTATCACTACATTGAATCTTCTTTTACTACTAATGCTATTGATTTATCACTACATCCTGCTGTGAGTTTAGAATTTGAACACTTATTTAGATATAATAACCTGGGAAATCCAAGTTTTACTCCTCCGACAGTATATGTAAGCTCAGATTCAATTAATTGGATGCCTTTCCTAGTTAATGGTGGTACTTCAAGTAATACTCAGTCATCTAATCCAGAATATGAGATCATCAATATAACTTCTATAGCAGGAAGTCAATCAACAGTATATTTAAGATTTGGCTGGGTTTCAAGATGCTATTATTGGATGATAGATGATATTAGGTTAATTAAAACCCCTGATAATTTATTAGTTTGCCAAGATGAAGCAATAGGTGGTTGGTGGATTGGCTATCAAGGTCCTGCTGGAGGGATTGGACAAGATTATTCTCAAAATCCAATTTCTCAAGCTACTGCCAGTCCTTATGCTTTTGAAGGGGTATTATTAAATAATGGTGCTGCTACCCAAGAAGCAACTTTATATGTAGAGGTTCAAAATGCAGGAGGTTCTAATGTGTTTTCTACTACCTCTAATGCTTTAACTTTAGCTGCTGGAGAACAAGATACAGTAGCTGGAACAACTATGTTTACTCCTACAAATACAGGGTTATATAATATAGAAATATGGGCAGAAGCTGATTCTGCAGGTACTGGTACAGTATATACATACACTGATACTGCAACTAAAACAACAACAGTGACTGACTATGTTTATGGTAAAGACAATGGAACAAATGATGGCGGTTATTGGAGATTAAACAGAGCATATCCTTATGCAGGGGGGCTTGAAGTTTCTTCAAATTATGATATTTATGCTGATGCTACTTTGTATTCAGTAGATGCTCATATATCTGATTGGTCAATGCTTGGAGCAGAGGTATATGTTGCCCTATATGAAGAAGATATTTCTGGTGGCGATCCAATTCTTTTGGCACAATCAGATAATTATGCAATAACACAATTAGATCGAGGCGCTTGGGTTAATATTCCATTTTTATCTGCACAATCATTAACTTCTACTACAAAAATGTATAGAATAGCTATTGGAGCAAATATTTCAACAGATACTGTTGGTGTAGATGTAAGTGATCCAGGAGGTTATTATTCTGCGCAAGGGTTATTTGATAAAGATGCTATATTGACTAATTCAACTTCTGGCCCAAGATGGTATACCATCTCTGATATACCTATGTTAAGAATGAATTTTGATCCGTCAACTTTGATTGCTAACACTGATTTTAAACAAACGATGGGGTTCAATGTATATCCTAATCCAACAAATGGGGTGTTTGCTATTGAGTTAGACGCAAATACAAAATATGATGTAACGGTATATAATGTTGTAGGACAAAAAGTTCTTTCTACATTTACTAATGGAAGCATTACTATGGTAGATTTATCAAGTTTTGATAAAGGTATTTACACAATTGAGTTAAAAGATGAGAATGCTATTTATATTGAGAAAGTTATAATTGAGTAATTTTCAAGTTATTGGATTCAAAAGAGAGTTTAGTTTTACCAGGATTTTTTTAATACATTTACACACTCTAATATTTAAAAATTTATAAAATGAAAAGAATTTACATTTTAATTTGGACTTTAGTAATTTCAGTTAGTGCTATTGCTCAAGTTGCATCACAAACTATTAACACCGTAGATTATTCTAGAAACTTTAATAAGACTGAGGTTATAGACATTAATGAAGTAATTAACTCAAATAGGATGAGCGCAAGTTCTATACCAAATATTGTTTGGGAAAGCGATTTCTCTGATCCTTCTGACTGGGTCTTGGATAACAATGGACAAAACCCACCAGATTACGGCTGGTCAATTGATTCAAATTCAGATGGATGGTGGAGTTCAAATGGTATCAGCTCAACTTCAGGAGGTAACTTTGCTGAGCTATCTAATGGAGATCCTTCAGCTACTCCAGGAACGCAAGTTGGGGCTGTTATTTATACAATGACAACTGCACAACCAATTAATGTTTTTGACTCTATTGGATCTGGTAATGCGACACTTTCTTTTGAAGAATATGGCGCAAGGTTTTATGATTTACAACAGGTTCAGATTAGTACAGATGGTATTAATTTTGTAACTGTTGGAGATAATCTATCATATAGTCAATTAACTGCTAATGGAGGGTCTGCTTATGCAAACCCAACTCTCAGAGAGATCAATATTGCTAATTATATTGGTGCTACACCAACAACTGTTTGGGTAAGATTTAGCTGGACATCAGCCCTTAATCTTCCTGTTACTGATCAGTACTATTACAATACTTGGATTGCATATGGCTGGTATATTGATGATGTAAAGGTAGTAGAATCTCCTGCTAATAGAATTACAATGGAGGACGAAGTTATTGGTGGTTTCTGGATAGATTATACTAATTATGTAGGTATGGGATTAAATGATATATATGGTTTAGACTATAGAATCACACCATTATCTCAAATCCAAAATCATCCTTATGGAATAGAAGCATTATTCAGAAATGAAGGTACTGTTTCACAAACTGTAAATTTAGCATATGACATTACTGGTGTAGTTAATTCAAATGGATCTTCTAATGCAGTGGTG
>JAYZYW010000049.1:0-20661 GCA_036139835.1 Bacteroidota bacterium | reverse complement strand
CCAGAACTACAATAGTTCCAACCATTTCCTGATTGATCATATAAAACTAACTCATAAACATCACATGAATCTGTAATACAAATGTCATAATTATAAGTTGTGTAATCAGTATAATATTCTCCAGCCTGGCTTCCTCCACTTGCAATAGTCGCACCACTACCATCTTTTATTATCCATCCCATGTAATAAGCATTTCCACACCAAGAATCAGTATATATATCTAAATTAAGATTTGCAACACAACAAGAACCATCATCACAAAGTGCATTGGCATCATAATTACTTGCTGTTGGATCCGTACAACCATCAGGTAAAATACATGAACCATCATCATAACAAGCAGTCCAATCATAATTACATGCTAAAGGATCTGTACAACCATAAGTAGTACCATAAACACATCCTGAATCAACTACTGCATCAGCATCATAATTACATGCTAAAGTATCCATACATCCATAACATGAATTATTAAAAGTAAATGTGAATTCACTAGTCATTCCTCTTGGAGGGCTACTACAAGCGAAGTCATCAACACTACTAGTAGTAGTTACCTCTATAGTATTTACTACTCCTGGTTGCAACAAACTAGTAACATTTTCATTTAATAATACATCCCATAAATTACAATCTTGCTGGCCAGTATTCAAGCCACTTTGCCATTGCACACCATTAATGGATACATCAAATGTTTCACTCCCAGAGTCTAAATCTCCACCTGCTCTTAAATCTAAAGTAGCAGTTCCCATATTACCAGGAACCATAATAGAAGCTGTTCCTGTAGAAGGACCCTGAGGAACATCTACGATTACTACATCTGTGTAGCTAGCATATGAACAAGAACCATCATCACAGCTTGCGGTAGGATCATAATTACACGCAACAGGATCTATACAACCACCTGGACCATAACAACAAGTCCCATCATCACAAAATGCAGTAGGATCATAATTAAACGCTGTTGGATCCGTACAACCCTCAAGTGATGAAATAAATGAGAAAGACTCTGATGACCAACAACATTGATTATCAGCATTGTAATAAACAACAACATTACCCGCATGATCTGTTAATGTCGCTGTAGGAGAACCACCACAGTAATTCCATGAATTACCATAATCATCATACAACCACAAATTATACGTCTGACATGTATCTGTAATACAAATATCATAACTGTAATTTGTATAATCAGACCATGATTCACCATTCTGGTTACCACCACTTGCAATAACAGTACCATTATTATCTTCTATCGTCCAACCCATTCTAGATGCATTACCACATTGATCTCCAGTATAAACATCTAAAGTAAATGCAGTACCTCCATAACAACAAGTACCATCATCACAAAGTGCATTGGCATCATAATTATTCGCTGCTGGATCTGTACAACCCTCAACCGATGAGATAAATGGGAAATACTCTTGTGACCAACAACATTGATTCTGAGCATTATAATTAACCACAACATTACCACTAGGGTCTGTTAATGTCGCTGTAGGATAACCACCACAGTAATTCCATGAATTACCATAATCATCATACAACACTAAATTATATGTCTGACATGTATCTGTAATACAAATAGTATAACTGTAATTTGTGTTATCAGACCATGATTCACCATTTTGATTACCACCACTTGCAATAACAGTACCATTAGCATCTTCTACCGTCCAACCCATTCTAGATGCATTATTACATTGACTTCCAGTGTAAACATCTAAAGTAAATGTTGAAGCATAACAGCATGAGCCATCATCACAAACTGCACTCGCATCATAATTATTTGCTGCTGGGTCTGTACAACCTTGAACAGATGGACTAAATGGATAAGATTTCTGACTCCAGCAACAATTAGCTAAAGCAGTTACCACAACATTACCATTAGGATCTGTTAGCGTTGCTGAAGCATTAGAACTACAATAATTCCAACCATTTCCTGAGTTATCATATAAAATCAAGTCATAAATACCACATGTATCTGTAATACAGATATCATAACTATAATTTGTGTTATCAGTATAAGATTCTCCGGCATTACTTCCACCATGAGCGACTACTGTTCCATTAGCATCTTGAACCTCCCATCCCATATTATAAGCATTTCCACACCAATCAGCAGTGAAAATATCTAAAGTAAAGGTTGAGGTATAACAGCATAATCCATTATCGCACAATGCATTAGCATCATAATTATTTGCTGCTGGATCTGTACAACCCTCAACCGATGAGCTAAATGGGAAATACTCTTGTGACCAACAACATTGATTCTGAGCATTATAAGAAACAACAACATTGCCACTAGCATCTGTTAATGTCGCTGTAGGATAACCACCACAATAATTCCATGAACTACCATAATCATCATACAACACTAAATTATATGTCTGACAACTATCAGTAATACAGATATCATAACTGTAATTTGTGTTATCATTCCATGATTCAGCATTTTGGTTACCACCACTTGCAATAACAGTACCATTGTTATCTTCTATCGTCCAACCCATTCTAGAGGCGCTACCACATTGACTTCCAGTATAAACATCTAAAGTAAATCCAGTACCTCCATAACAACAAGAACCATCATCACAAACTGCGTTAGGATCATAATTATTTGCTGTTGGATCCGTACAACCCTCAACTGATGTGCTAAATGGATAAGACTGTTGACTCCAGCAACAATTAGCCGAAGTAGTTATTACGACATTACCATTAGGATCTGTTAGTGTTGCAGAAGCACCAGAACTACAATAATTCCAACCATTTCCTGATTGATCATATAAAATCAAATTATAAACACTACATGTATCTGTAATACAAATATCATAATTGTAAGTTGTATAATCATAATAATTCTCTCCTCCTTGGCTTCCACCAGATGCAATAACAGTACCATTATCATCTTCTATCGTCCAGCCCATATAATCAGCATTTCCACACCAACCATCAGTCCATATATCTAAAGTCCATGGTGTAGTATAACAGCAAGAACCATCATCACAAACTGCATTAGCATCATAATTATTTGCTACTGGATCTGTACAACCTTGAGTTGATGCACTAAATGGATAAGATTCCTGACTCCAGCAACAATTAGCCATCGTACTTACTACAACATTACCATTAACATCTGTTAGTGTTGCCGAAGCACCAGAACTACAATAGTTCCAACCATTTCCTGATTGATCATATAAAATTAAGTTATAAACACCACATGGATCCGAAACACAAATATCATAACTATAATTTGTGTAATCAGTATAAGTTTCTCCAGCCTGGCTTCCTCCACTTGCAATAGTAGCACCACTAGGATCTGTTACCTCCCATCCCATGTAATAAGCATTTCCACACCAATTATCAGTATATATATCTAAAGTAAATGGTGTAACATAACAGCAAGAACCATCATCACAAACTGCAGTAGAATCATAATTATTTGCTGTTGGATCCATACAACCTTGTATCCCAACATTTTCAAATTGTATTTGATAAAAAGCTCCAGGATCATTAGATAACCCAGCATTCAAATAATCAGATAATGTTAGAAAATAATTACAACACGATGTTAAAAGAACATAATAGGTGCCTTGACCTAATGTATAATTTATCAAAGACTGCGCCCCATAATAATTATCATTATGTGACACATAATTCCCTAGTGAATCATATAAAATCAAATATGTATCATAATTGGACCCTATTGTATTAATTGAAATATTAGATCCATTCCCTTGAATCATAAAAACTGCATTGCTATTGCTTCCTGTAAGTATTGCATCACAAGGTATTCCAGGAACAGTAATAAAACAAGATTCATCATCACATGTAGCATTAGGGTCATAATTAAGAGCTATTGGATCCGTACAACCAGAGGTACCATATAAACAGATCCCTCCCGTGTCAATTAATGCAGTAGGATCATAGTTACAAGCTATTGAATCCATACACCCATGACATGAAAGTTCAAAACTAAATGAAAACTCACTAGTCATTCCTCTAGCAGGATTACTACAAGCAAAATCATCAACTTGATTAGAGGTTGTTACCTCTATAGTATTTGTTGTTCCTGCTTGCAACAAACTAGTAACATCTTCATTTAATAATACATCCCAAAGACTACAATCTTGGTAACCAGTAGATAACTGACTCTGCCATAGGGAACCATTAATGTAGACATCAAAGTATTCACTACCCCAAGAATCTAAATCTCCACCTGCTCTTAAATCTAAAGTAACAGATGTTGCATTAGCAGGAACCGTAATAGTCCCTGTTCCTGTAGCAGGACCCTGAGGGACATCTACTACTAATACTGACGAACTATTGTTACTACAATAAACACAAGCAGAATTACAAACAGCCGCAGGATCATAATTTACAGCAGTAGGATCTGTACAACCTGTAGTTCCATAGAGACAAGAACCATCATCATATAATGCAGATGCACTATAATTACAAGCTGCTGGATCTGTACAACCATAATCTGAAGTTCCTTCAGTAATCACTACAAGTCCATCGCTCGAGTTGTTATTATCAATCATATTAGTATTTGTCACACCACCTACATAACCAGATCCACCACCAGCTCCTGCTTGAGCAGCTCCAGATCCACCACCATACCATCCGCCACCACCTCCGGCGTTATGATAGTCTCCAGGACCTCCTCCATAACCAAAAGTTCCAGGCGATGCATTTCCATAACAACATCCAGCAGAACCACCACCAGTTTGTGTTCCACCACCACCACCAGTATCACCACTATTATTTGTTCCATTTCCTCCATTAAGACCACCGCCATAACCTCCAGGACTTCCATAAGAACCAAAAGCTCCTCCTCCTCCTCCACCAGCTACGATCACTCTATCATAGAGTGTATATGGAGCAATTCGAACATCAGAGGCCCCACCACCAGCAGCACCATAATCAGTTCCTGCCATTCCTCCTCCATTAAATCCTCCAGAGCCATACATGTCACCTTCACCTCCAACATAGATTTCTAATACTTGACCAGGTGTTACTACTAAATCTCCTACTGAATAACCCCCTAAACCTCCTGTTGCAGGGACTCCATCAAATCCAACACCTGATCCTCCTTGTGCTCCCCAAACCTCAATAGTAAGCAATGTGATTCCAGAAGGCACTGTATAAGTTTGCATAGAGCCTGTGTAATTAAATGTTGTCTGTGAGAAATTAATTAACGGTAGACAAAGTAAAACAAGTAATAATTTTTTCATGATTTTTTTTTTAAATTAATATTTTTTATAAAACGAAATGAAACTTCCATTCCACCAGTTACTTTTTGAGCCAATAAATAAAAATGTATTTGTCGTAAATACGGAACGCAATTTATCTTTTTTTTTCTTAATGCATATATTGTAACAAAAATACTTTTAACTTATAAAAAATTGATTTTCAAATAATTAAAAAAGTTATTAACTATTTGTTAATATATATTTAACACGTCACTAAAAACTATTAAGCGATTAAACAAGCTAAATAAATTACAATACACTGTAGCTATATCCTTTACTAATTAGCTTAAAATGAATAACTTGACACACTAACTCCCTTGCAATACTCTAGTAAAAGTCTTGTAAACAAAAACTATAATGTTAGTTAGTACTTACTAACTTTTGCTATTTTTGCATTCATGAATTTCACAACAAGACAAGTTGAAATAATTAATGCATCAAA
The DNA here is from genome assembly GCA_036139835.1 of Bacteroidota bacterium. Taxonomy (GTDB): domain Bacteria; phylum Bacteroidota; class Bacteroidia; order Flavobacteriales; family BACL11; genus BACL11. The sequence continues at coordinate 14,961 of JAYZYW010000049.1, read as the reverse complement.
AGAATTAATTGGCGAAAAAGGACTTCAAACTCTTACCATAAAAAATCTAGCAAAAAGGATGTCTTTTTCTGAGCCTGCACTTTATCGCCATTTTAAAGATAAAACTGAAATAATCAAAGCCTTACTACTTTTTCACAAAGAGATCATACAAAATGGCATTCTAAATATCTTAGCTTCAGAAAAAAATACCCTAGAAAAATTTGAAGAGATACTTAAATTCAAATTTGCGCATATTGAGAAAAACCCTGCACTAGTAATGGTGATTTTTTCTGAAACATCTTTTCAATATAATTCAATACTCTCAAAAATAGTTAGCAAGATATTAAAGCAAAGAACAAAAAAAATTATTACAATCATACAAAGTGGGCAAGATGAAGGAAGTATCAGAAAAGATATTGATGCACAGCAATTAGCAACTATTGCACTTGGAGGGATCAGAACTACCATATTATCTTGGAAACTCTCAGGATTTAAAACAGACTTAAAGTCAGATGGAAAAAAATTATGGGAAACATTAAAAATATTATTTAAAAATTAGAAGAATGAACATCAGAAAAACACTAATAATTATAGTAAGTGCAATCATCTTACTTTTATTCGGACTCATATCCTCAATCAGTTATAATGCTGGCATGAACCATGGAGTAACAAATGCAGAAAAAATTAGAGCTACAAAAGCAAAAACAGCTGAAACACATGAGCAAGAAGTAAAATCAGTACTTGTTACCAAAGTAAAAAATACTGAAATCAAAAATCAAATAAATAGTACAGGAAGAGTAGTGTCTTTAAACAATATTACGATTTTATCTGAAGTTCAAGGCAGATTAGTTGGAAATAATACATTCAAGAAAGGCACTGAAATAAACAAAGATATGGTCATTTTCTCTGTAAAAAATACCGACCTCAAACTTATGATTGATGCTAAAAAGAGTAGATTTATGAGCTTAATCTCATCAACTCTAGCAGATATTAAACTTGATTTCAATAGTGAATATACTAAGTGGAACAACTTTTTTAATACAATAGATTTAAATAGTAAGTTACCTGAATTACCACAAATGAGCACAACAAAAGAAAAAAATTACATTATTTCTCGTTCAATACTAGCTGAGTATTTATCCATAAAATCTGATGAAGAAAAATTAAGCAAATACACAGTTTTGGCCCCCTTTGATGGAATAATTACAAAAGCATACTCAGATGTTGGTGGTAATGTAAACCCTGGCAGCCCAGTTGTCGATTTTATCAGAAAAGGGGAAATGGAGATTGAACTCACAGTAAACACATCTGAAATAAAATTCATAAATATTGGAGATGTAGTAAATTTCACTGATAATGGGAAGACATATAGTGGAAAAATTATCAGAAAAGGAAAATTTGTAAATGCAAACACTCAGAACATATCAGTATTTTCATCAATAACCGCTAAAGAAAGCACACTTTACAATGGGATGTATCTAAATGCTACTATAACTACCAAAGGGATTGAAAATGTATTTAAATTACCAAGAAGAGCAATCTTTGAAAACAATAAGGTATTTACCGTAGACTCTAAAAATAAACTAAAAATACAGGAAGTAAATATTATAGCCTCTCAGGGAGATAAAGTAATTATTGATGGCCTAGAGAACAATACACGCATTGTAAGTGAGCCGCTAGTAAATGCAAGTACAGGGACAATTGTAAAAGCAATGATCAAATAAAATGAGAAGGTTAATCGCATATTTTATAAAGAATACTATTTATGCTAATGCAATAATCATAATTACTGCAATAGCTGGGATACTTAGTTTATCATTGATGCCTAAATCATTTTTCCCTGAGTTATCCCTAAATAAAGTATATGTCAATGTTTCCTACCCTGGCGCCTCACCAGAAGAAATTGAAGAAGGAATTACTACAAGAATTGAAGAATCTTTAAATGGGATTGAAGGAATTAAAGAGCTAACATCTACTTCTTCAGAAAATGTTTCGAATGTAACTGTTGAGATTTATGAAGGGTTTGATATTGATGAAGTATTACAAAATGTCAAAAATTCAGTTGATGCTATTTACTCTTTCCCGCAAGGAGCTGAGAAACCATCAGTACACAAACAAACTAGTAGAGGAATGGGTGGCATGGGGAATATGGTAGGATTCTATGCTCTAACAGGACCAAATGATCTTTGGCTTTTAAAGGAAAAAGCAGATAAGATTGAGCAAGACTTATTAAATGATGATGAAATTAGTCAGATACAAGTAATTGGCTATGCGCCTATTATTATCTCGGTTGAGATTGATGAAGCAACACTATTAAGACATAACATTAATTTTGATGTAATTAGTACTGCTATAAAGTTAAGTAATATTGATATCTCTGGTGGGAGTATTAAAACACAGAGAGATGAAATAATTATAAGATCTAACAATAGAAAAACTACTACATCAGGAGTTGAAAATATCGTAGTATTTTCTGATAGAAATGGAGATATTGTTCGACTTAAAGACATTGCAAAAGTAGCTTTAGAATTTTCTGATATTCCAATAAAATCATATGTAAATGGAGAACGAGCTATTAATTTTATGATTACAAAAACTCCTGATGAGGATATTAAAAAAATTGCAAATTCAATTCAGGCATATATTACTAAATTTAATAATGAAAACCCTGAGTTTAAGATTCTAACTCTTTTTCAGTTTGCTGATATGCTCGACCAAAGAATAGAGACTCTGAGCAACAACTTATTACTTGGATTGTTTCTAGTAGCTTTAATTCTTGGATTATTCTTATCTTTCAGACTATCCCTTTGGGTAGCATTTGGAATTCCATTTTCATTTATTGGAATGATTTCAATTGGGCTATTATATGGAATGACAATCAATATGATTTCATTATTCGGAATGATATTGGTTGTAGGGATATTAGTAGATGATGGCATTGTAATTGCCGAAAATATTTATTCTCATTTTGAAAGAGGAAAATCACCGATGAAAGCAGCACTTGAGGGTACTATGGAGGTAATAACTCCAGTATTTACATCCGTACTAACAACTGTTTTTGTTTTCTCCACCCTGTTATTTGTAGGAGGACAAATGGAAATGATGCAAGAAATGGCTTTTAGTGTAATTGCAGCCCTGCTTTTTTCATTAATTGAAGCTTTCTTAATACTCCCCTCTCACTTAGCATCAAAAGCAGTTTTAAAAGAAAACCGGACAACAAGATACAGTAAGTTTAAACAACAAGTGGAGCGTAAAGTTGAAGAATTAAGAGATTGGTACACAAAGATAAATACAAATTTTGTAAATAATTACAGGAAACATGTTTGGACGCCTCTTGTTATGATGTCCATTGTTATTATTTTGCTTGCAACAGGCATAATTAGGTGGACATTCTTCCCTGCAATTCCTTTTAATGAGGTAAAAATTGAGTTTTCTTACAAGCCTGGAGAGAGAGAGTTCAGAACAGAAAATTTCCTTTGGTATATAGATACAATAATAAACGATTATCATCAAGAACTAATTGAACAATTTAATGACACCTTATTTACTGATATTTCCTTAACAGTTGGTTATACTGAAAACTTAGGGGTATCAGGATCACATGTAGGCAGTATCCGATTATCAATTAAGGAGAATGACCTGATCTCAACTATTGATATCTCAAATCAATTACAAAAAAGAATTCATCCAGATTCCATTGCAATAATGGAAAAGATGTTAATTGGCGGATTTCAACAATTTGGGAAAGCTGTGTCTATCTCATTACAATCAGAAAATGATGAGGAATTAAAAAGTGCTGTAAAATGGCTAAAAGAAGGCATCAGCTCAATAAATATGGTAAAGGAAGTAATGGACAATGGTGGAGTAGGGAACCGTGAAATTCACATCAACTTAAAAGAAAAAGCCTATGCGCTTGGCTTAAATGAAGCTACAATAATGAAACAAATCCGGCAAGGATTCTTTGGTGAAGAGACGCAAAGACTCATTATAGGTAGAGATGAAGTTAAAATTTGGCTAAGATACCCAGAGAGTGACAGAAATAGCATTGAAGACCTTAACAAGGTAAAAATAAAGACCCCTACTGGAGAAATGCACCCTCTTGAAGAAGTTGCAAATTACGAATACAAAAGAGGTAGAGTGAAGATTAATCACATTAATGGGACAAAAGAAATAAGAGTTGATGCCAATCTTTATAATGCAGAATTCTCTGCAGAAGTAAATGATCAAATAAGCAGAGAATACCTTAGTATTCTGAAAAATAATTTTCCAAATGTAAGCCACAAAATTATGGGACAAGCCGAAGAAGCTGCTGATAGTGGCAAAAGACTTGGAATTGCATTTTTAATAAGTATCATTCTTATTGCACTTACTATTTCATTAAATTTTAAATCATTTTATCAAGCAAGACTTATTTTAATGGTAGTTCCACTTGGTATTTTCTCAGCAATATTAGGGCACGGCATTATAGGGAAACCCTTCTCTATAATGAGTGTATGGGGTGTAGTTGCACTTATTGGAATTTTAGTGAATGATGCAATAGTAATGCTAGATAGATACAACCGAAATCTAGCAGACGGAATGAATATGACTGATGCAGTAATTGGGGCCGGGAAAAGCAGATTTAGAGCCATCATCCTTACAACAATTACAACGTTTGCAGGACTTGCTCCTTTGATCTTTGAAAAGAGTTTTCAAGCACAATTCTTGGTTCCAATGGCAATATCAGTAGCATTTGGAGTATTATTTAGCACTATCATACTACTACTCTATTTCCCATCATTAATTCTTTACTTTAATGATATAAGACGTGCTAGATGGTGGCTATGGAATGGCGGGAAGACACCTCCTACTAAAATAGAAGTAGAACCCTTTACAAAATTACAAAAAAGACAAATTGAAATAGAGAACAGATGAAAAAGCACATCATATTACTATTATTCCCTAATCTGCTTTTTGCACAAAATGAACTTAGTTTAATCGATGCTATTAAAATTGGAATGTGGAGTAACTATGACATACACATAAGTGCAAAAAACCAAAATATTAGCAAGATAAACAACAATTGGGCTAATGCTGGAGCCTTGCCAACTATCAACTTATCTGCTAAAAAAGAAGAAGCTTTATCAGATCAATCGAATAACCCTGCTTCATTCATACAAGAAAAATTACGATCTACAGCTTTAAATAGTAATGTAAATGCAAGTTGGACACTTTTTAATGGTTTTGGAATCAGGGCTAATAAAGCAAAACTAGAAGCCTTAGAAGAAATAAGCAATAATAATGCTACCTTAACTATTGAAAACACCATACAAGGAATCATTTTGCAATACTATAATTGTGTACTGCAAAAGGAAAGATTAGAGTTATTGCAAAAAGTAGTAAACTTAGCTAAAAATAGACTAGAATACGAACAAACAAAATACGATATTGGAATAAGTAGTAAAATAGATTTATTACAAATTGAGAATGCTATGCTAACTGATAGTTCTAATATTATTTTACAAAAGCTAAACTATACAAATGCAATAAAAAACCTCAATCTTACACTAGGAAATGATGTGGAAACTAATTGGATTCTTACTGATAAGATTGATACGGAAATTCAGCTTTTTAATTATGAAGATTTAAAAGCAAGCACCCTTACGAATAATACCAACATCAAAAATCAGTATTACAACATACAGTTATCCAAGCAGGATATTAAACTTGCAATGTCACCTTTTTACCCTGTGATATCAGTAAATTCAGGAGCAGCCTACAATGAGAGTACTTACGATATTGGGAATTTAACTAATACTATGAATAATACTGGAGAGAGTATTAACTATTTTGCCAATTTCTCAGTTAATTTCCGAATTTTTGATGGGGGAAAACTCTACCAGAATATAAGATCTTTGAAAATTCAAAAAGAAATTAATAACTTGCAGTTAGAGAAAATTCAAAAAGAGGTATTATATCAATTATCCTTAACAAACGATAAATACAACAGCCTTATCAACACTTATAGCTTAAACCAAAAGGCGTTTAAAATTGCTGAAACTAACTATAAATTAGCTACTGATAAACAAAACAGAGGGACTATCAACTCATTTATGATGAGAGATATAGAGATTACATATATTAACTCTGGAATTAACCTTCAACAAACAGCTTATAATTTAATGGCGAGCAAAATCGCTCTTTTAAAAATTACAGGAGGTATTATTCAGCATTCTAGTAAATAAGGTAATTCTCAAAAGCAACTTGAAAATAGATTTCAGCCTGTTCTTTTAGAAGGTTCATTTGAGTGCTATCACTAGCTTCTATTTCTAAAACTCTATTATATCCTTCTGAAAAAGCATAATATCCTTGTTTACTAATAAGCCCATATCCCTTAGGAAATGCATAGGGGACAAAAGCTTTCTGTTCCTTATTAAAAATATCCCTACCAAAGTTATAAGCAGTATTATCATGACCTAATTGCGATAGTATAGTTGGAGCAATATCAATATGGGAACTCAATTTATCCCATTTATGGCCTTTATAGTTTTGCTTTAAAACCTCCCCAAACCAAAGCATAGGAATCTTAAAGCGTTCTTTTTGAGCAACCCTCCATCCCCTAGGAGAGCTATGACTGTGATCAGCCACAATTACAAATAGAGTATTCGGATACCAATCCTCATTTTTAACACTAGCAAGAAAATCCCCTAAGCATTTATCGGTATACGCAACAGAATTAACATATTTATCTTCTTTATTATTAAAAGACAATTTATGCTCTGCAGGAAAATCAAATGGGGAATGAGAACTAATAGTAAACAAAGTACTCATAAAAGGTTGTGGCAATGCATTTAATTCATCTTTAAATTGAGCAAACATATACTCATCATGCACTCCCAATCTACCAGAATCCAAGTGCTTATAATTGTTTGCATCTTTTACAATATTAAATCCTTGTGAAAGCAAATAACCTTTTATATTTCCATAAGTAAGTTGCCCTCCAAAAAAATAAGAAGAATGATACCTATTTTGAATTAACGATTTATTCAAACAAGGCAACTTACGAGCTTTATCTGTCTGGTTAATAATTGCTACATAAGGAAAAACTGGAAAAGAAGAAAAAATAGAACTCATCCCTTGGTCAGAAGTCCAACCATTAGAATAGAAATTTGTAAAAGATAGGCCCTCTTTTTCAAGCATCTTAAAATTAGGTGTAATTCCTTTTAAGCCACCTAAACTTTCCACATTATCAGCCGACCAACTTTCAAGAAGAATAAAAACAATATTAGGATTATTTTTTTTTAAAACATAAGTAGTAGAGTTATTCTCTATCCTTATACTATTTATAAACTCATCTACTTTTTCTTGCGAATATTTTTTATAAGGATTTCCATCAAAATTCCTTTTGCTTTTAAGAATACTTTGTCCTAGATTCCAATTAGGATTCACCGTTACATCATTAACAATAATATTCTTTGAAAAATAAGCGTCACTAGTATTAATAGGGATTTCTTGCATGCCTCCTCTTACAAAAAGCAATAACACACCTAATACTAATGGAAATCTTATAATTTTTATAAGAAGTTGCTTTATGTTATAACTTTCAGTCTTAAAGGTTTGGTGCACAAAAACCGTATATAATTTTACAAATATAACTGCAATAATTATTGAGATTAACATTATTAAATAGTTGAATGACGTAGCAGTAGAAAACACTTCTTTTGGATTGGCAAAATGACTTAAAGCAGTAAAATTTAGTTTAGTACCCCATTCAGCATAAAGTGCAATCTCCCCTCCAATTATTAATGCCGAAATAACAATAAAAAAAGAATTAACCCAAAATACAATACTACTTATAAAAACATTAAATATTTTACTTACAAAAAGTGAATTGAGAAACAAAATTATTGTAATAATTACAGAGAAATAGGCTATAAAAGAAATATCAAGTCCAAAAGATTTTGGTAAAATTCTTAAAAGTTCATCAGTAGAGACTTGAGAAAATGATTCAAGGTAATTTACAATAAAAAACAACCTGTTTACAAAAAAGTAAATTAACCAAAAAATAAATAATTTTAAAAAATACTTTAGATTATTCATCTAGGAAAAGCTCTTGAATGTTTCCATAAGTATTTTCTAATTTTTTCGGAATATCTTTCTCTTCTACCCACTCAACTTTTGTTATTCCTTCTTTAATTTGAGGAGTAAGTTCATTACTATAGTTTGTATTCATCTTAAACCAATAAGTACGCTTAAGTATGGCTTTAGCATTCATTTCATAAGCATGATAAGTCGTTGGCAGTTCACTTACAATTTGCAAATTACTAACGCCACACTCCTCTTCTACTTCTCGAATTGCACACTCTTGAATAGTTTCACCAACTTCTAATTTGCCTTTTGGCAAATCCCATTTGCCATTTCTAAAAATCATAAGCAACTGATTTTTAGAGCCATAAACAACTCCTCCTGCAGCGTTAATTAATATATAATTAGAGCAAAAATCTTTCCAATTATCAGTGATAATTTTACGCTCTTTATTTATGTAAACTTTATACTTTTGCATATATGATCTATGATATTGATATTGCAAAACAAGTTGCTAAATCCTTACTGCAAATAAACGCAATTATTTTACAACCTAACGATCCTTTTAAATGGGCTGCTGGTTGGAATTCTCCAATCTATTGTGATAACCGTAAAACCTTATCTTACCCTAAGATAAGAAATTATATAAGACAAGGGCTTGCTGCTATTATAAAAAATCATTACAAAGGAGCAAATGTAATCGCAGGCGTTGCTACTGCTGGGATTCCACATGGAGCATTAGTTGCCGAAGAACTAGGATTACCTTTTATTTATGTGCGTTCAAAAGCGAAAGAGCATGGGAAACAAAACCAAATTGAAGGTTATTTTACCGAGGGACAATCAGTAATATTAGTTGAAGATTTAATTAGTAGTGGAAAAAGTAGCTTGGAGGCTGCAATAGCTTTAAAAAAAGCTGAAATGAATGTAAAAGGAGTGGTTTCCATCTTTACTTATGGTTTTGATACAGCATCTGAGAACTTTAAGAATGCTAGCTGTGAATATGTATCCTTATGTGATTACAAGACATTATTACCACAAGCAATAAAACAACAATATATTAATAAAAACGATTTACCTATACTAGAAGCATGGAGAGAGGATCCTTCAAACTGGAAGAAATAAAGATATGGCCACATTTAAATCACCTGAAGTAATAGTAAATAAAAGTGCTGAAGATTTTTTCAATAAAATTGGAGACTTAAACAATCTAAAAGCAATTATGCCTTCACAAATTGAGAATTATGAGAGTACAGAAACTACATGTTCTTTTAAAATGCAAGGCATGCCAAAATTAGCATTAGAAATTGCTGAAAAAACGGAGTTTTCAAAAGTATCTTTAACTGCAAAAGGAAGCCAAATTCCTTTCTATTTAGATTGTTTTATAACTGAAAAAGGAGAGGCATGCCAAGTAAGACTAGAGATTAATGCTGAATTAAACATGATGATGAAAATGATGGTTGAAAAACCACTTACTCAATTCTTAAATGTATTAGCAAGTAAAATACAAAACTTCTAAAAAAGCATTTTAATTTCTTTTAAATCAAACTTTTTAATTGAGTTTTCTGTTTCAATTATTATCAAGCCCCTATCTGTAATACCTCTAATTATGCCGTTAAATTTTTGGGATTTACTTTCAAAAACTGCAACTTTATCTTTTTGAAAAAGTGCATTTAAATACTCCATTTCTGACTCTTTCCCTGAACGATAAGCTTGAATTCTATTTTGCATACTACTCAGCAACTCATTCTGAATTTCTTCTAGAACAAAATTTTTCTTCATTTCTAGTTTTAATGATGTTGCTTTAGGCATATAAACCTCAAAAACAAATTGATTTACATTTAAACCAATACCAATAACCGAATGAGTAATTATATTTTTACAAAGCACATTCTGTATTAAAATTCCAGCTATTTTTTTATTCCCAACCAAAATATCATTAGGCCATTTAATTTTAGACTCAATACCTAAAACATATAAAAAATCCATTACTGAAAAAGCTGCAATTTTACTTAGATCAAACTGCTTTTCAATTGAAATACATGGTTCAATTACAACTGAGATAAGAAGGTTTGTTCCTTTTTCACTTTCCCAATAATTTTCTCTTTGCCCCTTTCCTTTTTTTTGATAATCTGAAACAATAATCAATCCTTCCTTAAATGCCGTACTTTCTCTCAAAGAGAGGGCATAATTATTTGTAGAATCTACATCAGAAAGTTTGACAATATTAAGCTTATCCAAATCAGAAATATTTAATCAGATTTTATTGGCATAAAAAATGTATTTTTGCAACCGCAAATTTAAAAATATATATGGCTAAAAAACTTGACGCGACAAATATTCTATTAGAAAATATAGTAAATGTCATTCAAGATGCAAAAGGAAAAGAGATTATTTCCTTAGATTTAAGAAAAATTGAATCAGCTATTTGCAAATATTTTATAATTTGCACAGGTACATCAAGTACACATGTCAACTCAATTGAAAGCAAAATCAAAAAAACGATATCGCAAGATTTGGGGGAAAAACCATGGCATACTGAAGGAAATAATGTTGGGGAATGGGTATTAATGGATTATTACGATATTATTGTACATATCTTTCAAGAAAAAACAAGAACATTCTACAATATTGAAGATTTTTGGGGAGATGCAAAATTTACAAATTATAAAGAGAAAAAATAAAATATGAGCAACAAAAAAAAATCAAACTTCCCAGAAGGCTTAAAAGGATTTAAGATTTACTGGATATACATAATTATTTTTATATTTTTTATTGGGTTAAACTTTATTGGAATTGATGTTGCAAAACCTACAAATTGGAAAGATTTCAACCAAAATATGCTGCAAGAACAAAAGGTTGAAAAGGTCATAATTATAAATAAAGAGAAAGCCCATGTTTATATTAAAGAAGTGTTCTTATCAGAAGAACAATTTAGAGATGTAAGTAAAAAACTATTTGGAAACGCTCCAAATAACGGCCCTCATTATTATTTTGAAATTGGATCAGTTGAAACTTTTTCAAATGATTTAAAGGACGCGCAATCATCATTTAATAGTGATGAGAAAATATCTCCTCTTTATGAAACGCGTAATGATGTTTTTGGCGATATATTAGGATGGATCTTACCTTTAGTCTTTTTCATTCTTATATGGCTATTTATTATGAAAAGAATGAGCGGAGGAGGTGGTGCTGGTGGCCAAATCTTTAATATTGGAAAAACACAAGGAAAACTAATCAATAAAGAAGATGTAAAAGTAACCTTTAAAGATGTGGCTGGTTTAGAAGAAGCCAAAGAAGAAATTACTGAGATTGTGGACTTCCTTAAAGCTCCTGCAAAATACACTAAGTTAGGAGGAAAAATCCCAAGAGGTGCTATGCTTGTAGGACCTCCTGGAACAGGAAAAACATTACTTGCAAAGGCTGTAGCTGGGGAAGCAAAAGTGCCATTTTTCTCATTATCTGGTTCTGATTTTGTAGAGATGTTTGTAGGTGTTGGAGCAAGCCGTGTACGTGATTTATTTAAACAAGCTAAAGAAAAAGCACCTGCAATTATTTTTATTGATGAGATTGATGCAATTGGTAGAGCTAGAGGTAAAAATGCTATGACCGGAAGTAATGATGAAAGAGAAAACACTTTAAATCAATTATTAACTGAAATGGATGGTTTCGGAACAAATTCTGGAGTAATTGTAATGGCGGCTACAAATAGAGCTGACGTGTTAGATAAAGCACTTACAAGAGCTGGAAGATTTGACAGGCAAATATTCGTTGATTTACCAGATTTAGTTGAAAGAAAAGGAATATTTGATGTACATTTAAAACCAATCAAATTAGCAAAAAATATAGATATTAATTTTTTAGCAAGACAAACTCCTGGTTTTAGCGGTGCTGATATTGCAAATGTTTGTAACGAATCGGCATTAATTGCTGCCCGAAAATCAAAAAAACAAGTTGAAAAACAGGATTTTCTTGATGCTGTTGACAGAATTATTGGAGGACTTGAGAAAAGATCAAAAATAATATCTCCAAACGAAAAGAAAACAATTGCCTATCATGAAGCAGGACATGCAACAGTAAGCTGGATGTTAGAATATGCATCTCCATTAATCAAGGTAACTATTGTGCCCAGAGGAAAATCCTTAGGTGCAGCTTGGTATTTACCAGAAGAAAGGCAACTAACAACTACCGAACAAATGCTTGATGAAATTTGTGCGGCAATGGGAGGTAGAGCTGCTGAAGAAATTTTCTTTGGGAAAGTATCAACTGGAGCTTTGTCAGACTTAGAGAAAGTAACTAAAATGGCTTACACAATGGTGAGCATGTACGGTTTAAGCAAAAAAGTTGGGAATATTTCCTACTATGATTCTTCAGGACAGCAAACAGGATTTACAAAACCTTACTCTGAAGAGAGAGCTCAATTAATTGATCAAGAAGTAAGTAAAATACTTGAACAGCAATATCAAAGAGCAAAAGATGTGCTAATTGCTAATAAAGAAAAGGTTGAGAAACTAGGATCTGAGCTACTATTAAATGAAGTAATTTTTAAAGCTAATTTGGAAACAATATTTGGAGTTAGAAAATGGAAATCTTATGAAGAAGAGCAACTTCTTAAACTAGATAAAGAAAAAAATAAATCTAAAAAGATTCCTAAATCAAAAAAAGATGGTAAAACTACTTAGTACAGATAATCCAAATAAAGCTGAAATAACTAAGCAAATGCTAGAAGAAAATAATATTAATGTTGTATTACTTAATAAGCAAGATTCTTCTTATTTAATGTTTGGGAGCATTGAGTTATATGTAAATGAAGAACAATTAACCCAAGCTGCAAATTTACTTAAATATACAAAAGATGAACGAAATCCATAGAAGAGCTATTTCAGGAGTAGTTTATATAGTCATCATGTGGTTTGGAGCTTCTTATTCTAATTTCTCATGCCGCTTACTATTTGCTATCTTAGGAATTATCTCAATTTACGAAATGTGGAAGCTCAGAAAAGAAAAAAGCAAATTCTTAGCATTTATATATATATTAACTCCTTTCATTTTAATACAATTTATTTTAACCAAAGAAGGACAAGAGAATTGGAACTCAAATTTAATCTTATTTATGTTTATCCTTACTTGGATTTTTGACACATTTGCGTACATAGTAGGAGTAAAATTTGGCAAACACAAGATAATGCCCTCCATTTCGCCAAAAAAATCATGGGAAGGGTTTGCTGCTGGTTTTGTTTTTACAATAATTGCATCATATTTATCTTACTCATATTTCACATTTGAGACTATCCTAATGCCTCTAAGTATCAGTATAATATTACCTTTTACTGCTACATTGGGTGATTTTATAGAATCGTATTACAAAAGAGAGGCAGGAGTAAAAGATTCAGGAGGGCTGATGCCAGGTCATGGAGGCATGCTAGATAGAATGGATGCTTTTATGATAACAATACCAGCTATTTATATACTAACAAAGTTATTATAAATGATACTACATAAAGAAGGATATAAGTCTTTAAGAAACCAAATAATAATTCTTTTAATACTAACTTATCTTTCACAAACAACAGAAAGCCAGATTATTAATAGCATATTTATAATAATGCTATTTATATTTATAATAACCCTTTATTTCTTCAGAATTCCAAATAGGAATTTTGAAAGAAAAAATGGTGTTATATATGCACCTTGTGACGGCAAAATTGTAGTAATTGAAGAAACTACAGAAAAAGAATACTACAAAGATAAAAGAGTTCAAATATCTGTATTTATGTCTCCTCTCAATATTCATAATAATCTCTATCCTATTTCTGGAATAATTGCTTATACAAAATATCATGCGGGTAAATTTTTAGTTGCTTGGAATCCTAAAGCATCAACTGACAATGAAAGAAGTACAATAGTAATTGAAAATAATCAGATTTCAATTTTGTGTAGGCAAATTGCTGGTGCTATAGCTCGTAGAATCATCACTTACTCTAAAATAAAAGATACAGTAAATGTAGCGGATGAGATCGGATTTATTAAGTTTGGATCTAGAGTCGACTTATTCCTCCCAATAGATACAAAAATTAAAGTAACACTTGGAGAAAAAGTAATTGGAGGACAAAGTATTATAGCTAAATACTAACTAATTCAAAATCTTTTCTATATTTGTTGATTAATTATTTAAAACAAAAAAATATGAAAAAACTATCAATTCTATTATTAGCCATATTCTTTATAGGTATTGCTAATATTAATGCTCAAACTGAAGCTACTAGCGAAACTATAACTGCTGTTGAAGAAGTACAAGAAGCTACTAACACAGAAGATGGAAAACTTATTTGCCCAAAAACTGGCAAGATATGCGATCCTGCTAGCTGCAAAAGTAAATCAAAATGCTGTAAGGGTAAAAAATCTAGCTGTAAGGGCAAAAAATCTAAAAAAGGATCTTTTAACTTTAATAACTCCAACAACTAGGGGGGGAAATCTTCTTGCAGTAAAAAAGCAAAAAAAGGATGTGGTTCAGATTGCACTAAACCATGTTGCTCCGAAGCAGCAACTGAAGAGGTGTCTACTGAAGACACACCTGATGAAGATACACCTGATGAGGAGTAATTTAAACTTTATTTTAAGAAAGCCACACATAGTGTGGCTTTTTTTATACCAAAATTTATGGAATTTACCCCTAAAGAAATAGATGCTTATTCGATAAATCATACCGAAAAAGAACCCCAATTATTATCTGAATTAAATAGAGAAACTTGGGCTAATGTAATGAATCCTAGAATGCTCTCTGGACATCTACAAGGACGCGTTTTGTCAATGTTTAGCAAAATGATATCTCCTAAAAATATTATTGAAATTGGAACTTATACAGGTTATAGTGCACTTTGTATGGCTGAAGGATTAAAAAATGATGGAATGCTACATACA
>JAYZYW010000048.1:0-16896 GCA_036139835.1 Bacteroidota bacterium | reverse complement strand
ATAAATAATAAAAATAACAATCCAAAGGACGCTTGGCAACTTCATGTGTATCTAATAATTTTAAACTTCCAGATGCTGTGTTCCTAGGGTTTGCATAAGGTTCTAAACCCTCTTCTATTCTAATTTTATTCATAGCCTCTAACCCAGAAATAGATAAGAAAATCTCTCCTCTTATCTCAAATTGCTCCGGATAATCACCCATTAACTTTAATGGAATAGATTTAATCGTTCGAACATTAGCAGTTACATCATCTCCTTGAACTCCATCTCCTCTAGTAAGAGCTTGAATCAATTCTCCATTTTCATAAATTAAACTAATGGAAACACCCTCATATTTAAGTTCACATACATATTCAAGATTATCATCTGTAAGTTTGCGTAATTTTGCATCAAAATTACTTAATTCCTCAGCAGAATAAGTATTACCCAAAGAAAGCATGGGGTATTTATGCTTTACCGTTTTAAAGCCATCTAAAACAGCCCCACCTACCCTTTGAGTAGGAGAATTTACATCAATTAAATGAGGATTTGCATCTTCTAAAGATTTGAGTTCTGCTAATAATTTATCAAATTTAAAATCTGAAATTTCAGCACTATCCAATACATAATATGCATGATTATGAAAATGAAGTTCCTTTATTAAAAACGCTATACGTTCTTTATCTGTCATTTATTTAAACTTAAAATGTACCATGGATATAAGGGAGATGAGAATCATGCAAAATAATACGTAGATTTCCTTGATTATCCTTTTTATAAACAAAAGAATATTCAACCTTTTTTTCAATATTATTTTTTTTCATGAAATAATTGCCCATGGTTATTGCTATGTTTCCTTCAATATATATTCTTTGATTTTCGAATCGTATCGTTTGCCAGTTCATTAAAGCAAATCCCGTATCTTCAGTGAAATCAGGATCCCCTCCTATAAAATAAGATAATGCAGCCTTTTTAGTTAATCTGAATTGTGTTTCAGAAGCCAATGTTGGTTTGAATAAAACATCTCCCATGCTAAAAGCATAGAGTGTATCTAAAAATATTTCAGCGCAAGATGAATAATCTGCTTTTTCTAAAAACTTCTTTCCTATATCGATTACACCAATTGCCCATTTTTCTTGAGCTTCTAATACTTCTTTTTCTGTTATATTCTGTAATGACATATCATAATTTTATTTGTTCAAAAATAATTATTTCCAAATGGCTTTTATCATCCTATCTCTATCGTTTATATCTTTTTTCAACTCAATATCAACAAAACCCCTCTGAGTTAAGATTGCAATTAATTCATTGGCAAACTGTTCATTAATTTCAAAAAACAACCTCCCTTTACCCCTAAATGATTTCGTAGCTAAATCAGCAATTTTCTTATAAAAGGCAAACGGATCTTCATTCGCAACAAAAAGAGCTAAGTGGGGCTCATACTCTAAGATGTTAGCCTGCATGTTTGCTTTCTCAAAATTTAAAATATAAGGTGGATTACTTACAATTAAATCAACTTTAGTAAGTGTTTTTATTTGAAAGATATCTTGCTGAGTAAACACTACTTTTACATTATTTAAAATTGCATTTTCTTTAGCTATTTTTAAAGCATCTCTTGAGATATCAATTGCAGAAATATTTGCATTAGAATACTTTGCTAAAGCAATAGCAATACAACCGCTTCCAGTTCCTATATCTAGTGCAGATTTAAAATTCTCTTTTAATACCCAATCTACTATCTCTTCAGTTTCAGGCCTTGGAATAAGTGTATCTTTATTTACTTTTAGTTTAAAACCATAAAATTCTGTTTCACCAAGAATATATTGTAATGGTTTTTTGGTTTTTAAATCTATAATAATTTGCTTAAACTTATCTGATATCTTAACATCAATACTTTTGTTTGCGTGAACAATATAATCAGAACGACTATACCCCAACAGATGTTCAACACTCAAATAAGCCCAGCTAACTACCTCTCTCTCTTCAAAAATAGAAGATAACTCTTTTCTAAAAGCAGGAATGATATTGCCAACTGTTTCCATACTACAAATGTATTCAATTTAGTACTTTTGAGCCATGCAAACGCAAGAGTTTTACATGCAAAAATGTTTTGAATTAGCTTACAAAGGAATAGGCAATGTCTCTCCCAATCCTATGGTCGGTAGTATTATCGTTTATAATAATAAAATAATAGGTCAAGGTTATCATCAGAAATATGGATTTTCTCATGCAGAAGTAAATGCAATTGCTAGCGTGAAAAATAAGGGATTACTCAATAAATCTACTCTTTATGTAAATCTAGAGCCTTGTGCTCATTTTGGTAAAACACCACCCTGTGCTAATTTGATAATTAAACAGAAAATACCAAAAGTAGTGATTGGATGTATAGATGCTTCTTCTAAAGTTTCAGGAAAGGGAATTAAAAACATGCAAGAAGCAGGAATAGAAGTTGTTGTAGGAGTTTTAGAAAAAGAAAGCCAGCAACTGAATAAAAAATTCTTTACTCTTCATAAAAAGAAAAGACCATATATTATCCTAAAATGGGCAGAAAGCAAAGATGGATTTATAGCGCCCAATAATCAAAACGAATCTTTTTGGATGACTTCTTATGAATCTAAAAAGCTAGTACATAAATGGAGAGCAGAAGAAGATGCAATTTTAGTAGGTAGAATTACCGCTGAAAAGGATAATCCTTCTCTAACCGTTCGTGAGGTAAAAGGAGATAGCCCAATCCGAATTGTGATTGATAAGGACTTAAAACTTTCAAAGAATCTCAACTTATTTAATTCTGAATCTGAAACTATTATATTTAATAATATTAAATCTAACGTTAAAGGGATAAATACTTTTGTCAAGGTTGACTTTAGAAATTTGATAAATAACATAATAGGGAAATTATATAAACAAAAAATCCAATCTATAATTATTGAAGGTGGAACAAGAACTATACAATCCTTTATTGATGTAAAACTATGGGATGAAGCTAGAATATTCACCACTAATAAAAAGCTAACAAAGGGGTTAAAAGCCCCAATTATTACAGGAAAAACTGTGGAAGAAACAGAAATTGGGGAAGATAAACTCACTTATTATAAATTTCATTCTTCATCAGAAAAAAATATGGAGAAAAACCAAATGAAAACATGATAATTGTATGTGAATATTTTAAATTAATTTGGGTTTAAAATCATTATGAATAACATCATCTATACTATACTTCTATTTAATGTTTTAATTATTCTATTTAAAATGTTCGAAAAATACAAAGTAGACAATTTACAAGCTTTAATTGCAAATTACTTAACCGCGG
Source organism: Bacteroidota bacterium (assembly GCA_036139835.1). Taxonomy (GTDB): domain Bacteria; phylum Bacteroidota; class Bacteroidia; order Flavobacteriales; family BACL11; genus BACL11. The sequence continues at coordinate 13,607 of JAYZYW010000048.1, read as the reverse complement.
CAGGATGTTCTTATTTCTTTTTAGAGCAAGATTTCTCATTAAATTATGTGTTAAACTCTGCATGGTTATATCATGCAATGATTATAGGAACATTATTTATAATTGTATTTAACTTTTACGCATTCGGAACACAAAAAGCAGGAATAGCAGTTACTACGGTAGCAAATAAAATGTCCTTAATTATTCCTGTGTGTGCAGCACTTATTTTATATCCTGAAAATAACACTTTTAATGAATCAAAAGGGATTGCATTTTTCTTAGCACTTGCAGGTATTTATTTGGCCTCTAGCAAAGGAGGAAAACTAAGTTTTAACAAGAAATACTTATGGTTAATTATTTTAGTTTTTGTAGGACAAGGAATTTCAGATGCAATCTTTAATGATTTTGCTCAAAGTTTTAATCAAGTGTTAGAAAAAGAAAGCTATTTATTCTTTATGACATTATTTGTTATTGCTAGTATTAGTGGAATTCTAATGCTAACCGGAGAATTATTTAGAGGAAAAAAAATCTTGAAATTAAAAAGCATCTTTTGGGGCATTATTTTTGGCATTCCAAACTTCTTCTCTCTGCTATTCTTTTTAAGAGCCTTAAGTAATCCTAACTTAAATAGTTCAATAGTTTTTCCACTAGTAAGCATGGGTGTTATTGTAAGTTCAAGTTTTATTGGAATGCTAATCTTTAAGGAGAAACTCAGTAGAAATAATTGGATTGGAATTATACTTTCTATTTGTGCAATTTATATCCTTTTTCTTTAATGTTTGACGATAATTACAGAGAAATAAAATCTCCAGCAACGGGACTTTACAAAGAAAAAGGAAGTAAATTTATCGCTTACGCTTTTCCTGTTTATTCTGAAGTGCAAGCAAAAAAGAAATTAGAAAACGTGAAAAAACTAGAACATTCTGCTAGACACCATTGCTATGCTTATGTTCTGCATGCAGACAAATCAGCTTGGAGAGCTAATGATGATGGAGAACCCTCTTCTACTGCAGGAAAACCTATTTTAGGCCAAATACAGTCAAATAACCTCACCAATATCCTAATTATTGTTGTTAGATATTTTGGAGGAGTAAAACTAGGAGTTTCTGGTTTAATAAGGTCATATAGAACAGCTGTAGCTAATGCAATATCTCAAGCAACAATCATTACTAAAAGCATAAAAAAACAATATGAGATTTATTTTAAATACCCTCAGATAAATGATGTAATGCGATTAATAAAAGAACTTGATCTAGAATTGATACACACTGACTTCCAAATAGAATGTAAACTTATATTTGCAGTTGAAAAAAGTAAAAGCGATAACGCTATTAATGCTTTTCAAAAGCACCATAAATTAACAATCAAACCTATTAATCCTATAAAATGAAATTACTAAAACAAATGTGTGAAATTCACGCACCTTCAGGAGAGGAATTTGCAATGGTTCAATTCTTATTAGAGTACATTAAAGAAAATCAAAATAATTGGAAAGTAAAGCCTACTTTACATTATGGAGATAAATTTCAAGATAACTTAATTATGGTTTTTGGCAAAAATCCTAAAACTGCAATTTTTGCACATCTTGATTCAATTGGATTTACTGTAAAATACAATAATGAAATTGTAAAAATTGGAAGCCCTGTCACTACTAAAGGGATTATTTTAGTTGGAGAAGATTCAAAAGGTAAGATTGAAGGGAAACTCATCAAAAAAGGGGAAAAAAACAATCAAAAACTGTTCGTTGATTTTGATAGGATAATAGATAGAGGAACCTCCCTTACCTTTAAAGTTAATTTTAGAGAAGAGAACAATTTTGTACAATCTTGTTATATGGATAATCGATTAGGAGTTTGGAACGCATTAGAAGTAGCAAAAACACTTAAAAATGGGATTATTGTATTTTCGTCGTGGGAAGAACATGGAGGTGGTTCAGCAGGTTATTTAGGAAAATTTATTTTTGAAACTTATAATGTAAAACAAGCTTTAATCTCTGATATTACATGGATAACTACAGGTATAAAACACGGGAAAGGCTGCGCTATATCCCTAAGAGATAGTGGGATACCAAGGAGATCATTTGTAAATAAAATTCTAGCTATTGCTAATAATTCAACAATTCCATTTCAATTAGAGGTAGAAAATAGTGGAGGATCTGATGGAAATGAATTACAGAAAAGCCATTATCCTTGGGATTGGTGCTTTGTTGGGGCACCTGAAGACAATGTACATTCACCAAATGAAAAAGTACATAAAAAAGACATTGATTCTATGATTAATCTATATAAAGAATTATTGGAAAAACTTTAAAAATCCCTTTTTACCACTTTTCATGCCCTCCTCCTTCATTCTGGTTGTTAAAAAATAAATATTCCATATTAGAATTAAAGAAAAATAACTAATCTCAAAAACTCCATACGATTTAAAAGGCAAAAGTAATAATAATGAAAATAGCATTGCGAGCCCTATAAAAACAGAAAAAGCTCCTGATCTCAAAGAACTTAATGAACGAAAAACCCCAAATAAAAATACAAAAAGATTGTATGTAAAAAAGAAAAGAAATGCGGGAATTTTATGAAATATTTCATAATCCATAGGAATAGTAGCTGTAAAAAACAATGAAAAAGAAGCAAGAATCAAAAGCACTTTTAAAGGGTAACGCAACCTTCTTTGTTTGAAAAAATACCGTAATGCAGTATAGGCATTTAAGAAAATTCCAATAGCTAAAAATACCAACGTAGAATTCCAAAGTAGCCAAGTTGGTTCTTGTATTCCAAAATCAGAAAGCGGTCTTTCCATGGGATTAAATCCAGGACGCAAATACCAACAATAAATAGGCGCAAAAATTCCAAGAAAAATACAGAAAATAAGATAAATTCTTCTTAATAATTTAACTCTAATATAATCCATTAATAGAAACTAATATCTCTTACATTACCATCAACAATAATTGTATCCACAAATACTGAAAGGTCAATATTATATTTATAAATATTATTTTGAGAATCTGTATCATTCATATACATCATTTCATAAGATACCATAGTAGTATCATTAACAGCAAAAGATTCAACAATTGTATTAATCACGCTAGCATTAACACTTACTAATAGATTAACATTTAAAGTATTTGGATTTAATCTATACACTCCCCCTTCTGCTGTTAAATAACAACTACTATTATCCCAATTACTAATTAAATTTTGTGCATTATATATCCCTGAAAGATTATCTGTGGTATACATTTCATTACTATATTGATTTATATGAGACAATGAAGACTCTGTATTATGCATAGGGTTTGTTGGATCATAAACTCCTTTACACAATACTTTTAAAGCCCCAGAAGATGTAATTACAGCTGAATTAGGATTATCTCCAACAGACAGATTACCTATAAAATTAGCTAATGATTCTAAATCATCTCTATACTCAATTACTACAACTGTTGAATCTTTTGTTTGAGTGGACAATCCCCCTCCATTTAGAATAAATGATTTATATGAATTACTTAGGATAAATACTGGATGAGTACTATCTCCAGTTTCAATATCTGACATAATTTCCATACTCTCAATATCAACTGTTTTTACTTTTGAATCACCTTTATCTACTACAAATAATCTATCCTGACTTAAAAAATCAATATCAACTGGATTAGAAAATCCATTTATTTCACCCTGATCTTCAAAAGTTTTAACATTTGCTATTACAATGTTATTATATCCTACAATATAAGCTTTGGTCCCACTAAATTTTAGTTTCTTTGGATCATTAATTGTAATATTATTAACTGTTTTATAAATCTGATTTGTTACTTGTGCTAATGAGTCTTGATAATCATAAAAACTCACGCCATTGTCAGTAACGATATACATGCCTTCTCCATAATTTTCATCAAAAATAGGTGCCTCTACTTCATCATTCTTACATGAAGAAATAAGAATGGTAGTAATCAAAAAGTAATTAAATAATTTCATGTTATTAATTTTTGGCAAAGATAAAAAAAGGCAAGTAATTACTTAGACTTTTTAATTTTAATGATTAAAGATGCCAAAGAAGATGTCAGATCTTTTATAAATAAAAATTATTTAGTTATAAAAATCTGTTTATTACCTTGTATATACATGCCTTCCTTTATAAAGCAACTATTGCTTATTACTCTACCAAGCATATCGTAGGATTGACTATCACTTTGATCGAAACTATCTAAAGCTACTGAAGGGATGCTAGTTATAGTACTTCTAATATCAAAAACAATTGTGCCAGGAGAAATTCCACATGAAAAAGAAAACACTAAAGAATTATTATAATCATAGATATTTATTGCCCCTGAAGTAGTATAATCTGTAATACTGGCATAAAGTAGATTATTAATAGGGTCATAAGATAAAGCATAAAAAGTCTGATTAATTGGCAATGGAGTGCCTGTATTAGGTAATGATAAGATCTCCCATTCATTGAGAATACTATCTCCTGATATTTGGTAGTTTATCTTATCATCTCTTAAACATGATGTACCACAGCCAGTAGAAGTAGCAGCTAAATTAGTAGTCAATACAGAATTGGTTAATAAACTCAATTGCGATATAGAGGACCCAGACCAATCTTTATTATTGATAGTATAAATATAATCTCCACTTCTCATCATATTATCAGGGTTAATCCCATCTACACCTAAATCTATCTCGTTTAGATAAGAAAAAGTATTTAGATCCAATATCCCAATAAGCCCTTTTTCATTACCCCATTCGTAAGCATTATTTATTGCAACATACAGTTCATCATCATTAACAATTAAATTTTGCGTTGCCCATTTAGGTCCCATAATAGTGTCTATTTCTATATGCAAACTTAAATCTGAGATATTATATACTTGCAAATAAGAATTAAAAAATATTGGAGACCAAGTTATATTATCATAATCACCTCTAGAAATAATAATCTTATCATTCCAAACAGCTACATTACGGATACCATCTATTTGTTGAGAAGTAATTAAATCATAGTTATTCTTATCATATTTATACAACATATTATCTGCAGCTACATAAAAATAATTTTCGTCAACAACCAAATCAGAAGCAAATCTTGCTGTATGTAAAGTGTCAATATTAATATAGGTTTGTGTTAACGGATTATAAGAGTCTATAGTAGGTGGAACAACTGACTGATTTAAGGTGTAATCAAAATAACCTTCATTTAGAATAAGAACCTGATGAACATACTCTTGAGCTTTGATAGTGGTTAGTTGTAAAACAAAAACGAGTAAAAACAATAAACTTTTTTTCATAATAAATAATTTATAAAGATTGTAAATACTCTTTTTCCAGAGAATATTTAACAAAACTGTATTTAGCAGGTCTTCTGACTTAGTCTCCTTTTGAATTGACCTTCCCATTATTAAACAGTGGCTCTTGTGGCTTCAAAATATATTGACATTACAGCTTCTGGAAAAGCTGAGGTTTCTCACCCCATTCCCTTTTACACTATACTTTTAGTGTACTAAATATACATGACAAAAATATAAATTAAGTTTTTTTAAAAGTATATCGATTTTTCAATTCAGCCAGATTTATTGACAACTTTTAAACAAATTTATAAAAGCACAAACAAATAGCATTTGACTCTTTTACATCTATTTAGTGTGCTAAATTTAAGGGATAAATAATATTTAATATGAATTGTTATCTTTTCCATATGATTAAAATAATACAACTATTCTTTATCTCTTTGGTTCTTATTTCTTGCTCAAAAGAATCAGCATGTGAATTAGAAAATATTGGATATGTCGACATTAATAATGCTGACAATGAACCATACACGATGTATATAGATGGTGTTCTTACTCAAACAGTATCTAGTGAATATTATTTAAGCGACTATGAGATTTAGTGTTGGTACCCATACATTTGAGTTTTTAGAGGTAAATGCTATTATACCAAATGTGGATACATACACATTCTATGTTGAAGAATGTGAACATTACTCAATTATCTTTGGTGAGAATGATCCATTAAAATAAGAGCGACAGTATTGCTTATTAATTAAATAATGATCTAGAAGCTTCCAGGCTCTTCTTAAACTCCACTTTATTAAGTCCTAAATCTTCTTTAAAATAAGTAATGAGTTGCTCAGTTGCCATATTTCCAGTAAGTTTATCTTCAGCCATTGGGCAACCTCCATATCCTTTTAAAGCTGTATCAAATCTTCTGCAACCATGCTGATATGCACTATCAACTTTTTCTTCCCAATTATCAACTGTGGTATGAAAATGAGCACCAAATTCGATTTTAGGATATTGCTTGATTAGAGTACTAAAAAGTGGTTTGATATTATTAGGATTAGACACCCCAATAGTATCAGATAAAGCAATAACTCTAACTTCTAATTTATCTAACTTATCAGTAAGTTCAGAAACGATCTCAGGATGGTAGTTTTCTGCATAAGGATTTCCAAAAGCCATAGATAAATACACTACTAATTCCTTATTATTCTTTACAACTAAATTTTGAATATCTTCCACTACACCTAAAGCCTCGGCAATACTCTTATTTGTATTTCTTTGCTGAAACTCTTCGGATACGGAAAGTGGAAACCCTAAGTAATCTATTTCAGTAAAAGCACAAGCCTCAATAGCACCTCTTTTATTTGCAGTAATTGCAAGTAATTTACTAAATTTATTTACTAACTCTAAACCCGCTAAAACTTCCGCAGTATCTTTTAATTGAGGAATAGCCTTTGGTGAAACAAAAGACCCAAAATCAATAGTATCAAAACCAACCTTTAAAAGCTGATTTATATATGCAATCTTTTTCTCAGTAGGAATAAACTCAGATATTCCTTGCATTGCATCTCTAGGGCATTCTATTATCTTCATCTTTTAAGAATTGCTTTATTTATCCTTTTTACAAGAGTAGGACCTTCATAAATAAATCCAGTATATATTTGCACAAGAGTAGCTCCTGCATCTATTTTCTCTAATGCATCTTCTTCTGAGTGTATCCCTCCCACTCCAATAATTGGAAATGCTTTATTGGATTTATCTGCTAAATACTTAATAACTTGTGTTGATCGAGCTTTAACAGGTCTACCACTTAAACCACCATTACCAATAGCATCAACCTCTTTTTTAGCTATTTTAAGTCCACTTCTACTGGTAGTAGTATTAGTTGCTATCACGCCAGCAATTTTAGTGTCAACAACAATTTTTATAATATCATCTAATTGCTCATTAGTTAAATCAGGTGCAATCTTTAATAAGATTGGTTTTCTACTATCTTTTAAAACATTGAGTGCTTGCAATCTATTAAGTAAGAGGGTAAGAGGTCCATTCTCCTGCAAATCACGCAAACCAGGGGTGTTGGGAGAACTTACATTAACTACAAAATAATCCACATAAGGAAATAACTTTTCAAAACAGATCTCATAATCATTTACCGCATTTTCATTAGGAGTGAATTTGTTTTTCCCAATATTTCCTCCAATAATTATGTTTGTTTTCTTTCTTCTTAACCTAGAAATAACCGCCTCTATTCCGCTATTATTAAAACCCATACGGTTGATAAGAGCACTATCTTCTTTTAATCTAAATAATCTTGGTTTAAGATTTCCTTCCTGGGGAAGTGGTGTAACAGTTCCAATTTCAACAAAACCAAATCCAAAAGCACCTAATTCATCAAAGAGCTTTGCATCTTTATCAAAACCTGCAGCTAATCCTACTGGGTTTTCAAATTTCAATCCGAATACTTCTCGTTCCAATCTATTATCCCTTACTTTAAATAGTAAGCGCCAACCCCACATTTTTCCAGGTATTATTGCTCCAAATTTGATTAATTTAAATGATATATAGTGAATCAATTCAGGGCTAAAAAGGAATAAAAAGAAACGCACTATTCTATACATGTGAAATTTTTATGCAAAAATAGAAAATGAAGTCAGAATTTAAGGATTTACTTCATCAAAAGAATTATCATCATAAAATACAACTACTTTACCTATTTTCCTTGAAAATTTTACTTCTTTAACTTCTTTTTGAGTACTCATATAGCCAATTCCTGTTATCAGCCAATTAGCATTTAATCTAGGATAAACGTGTAATAATTTTTCAAAAAAGTCAATACTTGGTTTATTTCGACCAGAAAGTATATGTGAAATTGTAGCGCGATTTACACCAATATTATCAGCAAGTTGTGAAGATTTTAATCCTTCTGATTCCATCCAATTTTTAAGCCTTATATACATTTCTTAATAAGTTACAATAGTAAACTTCAAAATTACAAAAAAATTTAAATACAGCTACTAATTCTATATTTCCTACACGGTTTTAACAAAAGAATAGCTTAAGATGAGGTTCGTAAATAACTGATTTTAAGATTTTTATGTATATTATTCTGAATTTTAATTTCCACAATAAATATAATGGCATTAATTTCAATTGATTTGTTTACAAAAGCAAATTTTATTATCAATAAATATAAAAATCAGGGATAAAAAATTATTAAAAAAAATATTTCTATTTAGATTACTTTTTAAATATATTATATATAGTTTTGCTGCCTTACTTATAACAAACTAAATAGTTAAAATGGAAAATTACGAAATCTATAAATGGTTTATTGTTCAACCCCCTATTTTCCAAGCACTGTATGCAGGGCTTTTTACTTGGGGACTAACGGCACTAGGAGCTGCATTAGTATTCTTATTTAACTCATCAAATCGTAAAATTCTAGATGCTGCACTTGGATTTACTGGGGGCGTAATGATTGCTGCAAGCTTTTGGTCTCTTCTTTCACCTTCAATAGCTTATGTTGAAATGCAAAATGAAATGGGATTAAGCACCATGCCAGCATGGCTTCCTCCAGCAATTGGGTTTTTCTTAGGAGCCTTATTTCTATACATACTAGATAAAATTATCCCTCACCTACACATATTTTCAAAAAGAGAAGAAGCTGAAGGGATAGAAACCAACTGGCAAAAAACTATATTATTAGTACTAGCAATTGCTTTACATAATATACCTGAGGGATTAGCTGTTGGTGTTGCATTTGGAGCGCTTGCAAATCCTGAACTATTAGGAATGGACGGTCACTCAGTATTCACAATAGGTGGCGCAATTGCTTTAGGAATTGGAATAGGCATTCAAAATTTTCCGGAAGGGTTTGCAGTTTCTATGCCCTTAAGGAGAATGGGTGCAAGCAAATGGAAATCTTGGAAATGGGGACAATTATCAGCTATTGTTGAGCCTATATTTGCAGTAATAGGTGCGGCAATAGTAATGACAGTTTTACCAATTCTACCCTATGCTTTAGCTTTTGCAGCAGGCGCTATGATATTTATTGTAGTAGAAGAGGTTATACCTGAAAGTCAAAGAGGCGGAAATACTGACCTTGCTACAATGGGACTAATAGCCGGATTTATTGTAATGATGTGCTTAGATGTAGCCTTAGGCTAAAAATAATATCTAAAATTCGATCAATTTAGCGATTGTTTAATTATTACATTTGCCAAATGTCATCCAAGATTAATATAAAGAACCGAAAAGCAAGTTTTGAATATCAATTCATAACTACTTTTGTTGCTGGAATATCTCTAGCAGGAACAGAAATTAAGTCAATTCGAAACAATAAAGCTAATATTTCGGATGCTTATTGCGTTTTTGTTGATGAAGAATTATTTGTAAAAAAATTACATATTAATGAATACCCAAACGGAGGCTCTCTTAATCATGAACCAAAAAGAGATCGTAAGCTTTTACTAAATAGACAAGAACTTAATAAGATGCTAGGAAAAGTAACAGAAAAAGGAAACTCCATAATCCCTATTCGTTTGTTTATTAATGAGAAAGGAAAAGCAAAATTAGAAATTGCGTTAGCCAAAGGGAAAAAAACATACGACAAAAGAGAAAGCATAAAAGAAAAGGACCAAAAACGAGATATGGATAGAATAAAAAATATTAGACAATGAGGAAGTACACTCTCTCTTTACTAATTATAACTATACTTTTTGCTTGCAAGAAAGAAGAGTTTAGCAACAGTAACTCTAGCGCTACGTTGCATTTTTCAACTGACACGATTACTTTTGACACAATATTTGCTTCCATTGGCTCAATTACTAAAACGCTTACTGTTTACAATCGTAATAATTTTGATGTTAAAAGCAATATTATTCTTAAAGGAAACTCTTCTGCTAATTTCATAATGAATATTGATGGTGTAGCTGGCAATAACCAAAGCAATATAGAGATCCCTTCTAAAGACAGTATTTTTATTTTCTTGGAAGTTACTATTAACCCTTCTCTTAACACAACACCTTACATTCTTACTGACTCTCTAACATTTACTACTGGAAGCGAACAACAAAATGTTAATATAGTAGCTTGGGGACAAGACGCCTATTTCCATACAGCTAATACCTATAGCAATATCGTTAATGGAACTGACACTACGCGTTTCTACTATCACTTATTAGATTGCACTACACCTTGGACAAATGACAAACCTCATGTTATTTACGGTTATGCTATTGTTGATCAAGGGAAAATACTAACAATAAATGAAGGCTGTAACATTTACCTTCATAAAAACTCTGGCATTATTGTTGGGAATCCATTTAGCGAATTTTCAGGAGGAAGCATTAAAATAAATGGAAATTTAGGAAATGAAGTCGTTTTTCAGGGAGATCGATTAGACGCATGGTATACACAATCACCGAAACCAGCCGGTCAATGGGATAGAATTTGGCTCACGCCAGGAAGCATCAATAATGAAATCAATTATGCTATTATTAAAAATGGGAATATTGGCATTCATGCTGACACTGTATTTAACAGCAGCCCTACTGTAACAATTAACAACACTATTATTGAAAATATGTCAGGGATTGGTATTCTAGGACAAGGCGCTCACATTACCGCAACTAATACTATTATTAGTGAATGTGGACAATATACAGTAGCTTGTAATATTGGCGGCACTTATAATTTTAGTCATTGTACATTTTCGAATTATTGGAATCACACCAGCAGAAAAAATCCCTCTATCCTACTAAACAACTACTATGAAGGAGCTGATGGGAATATTTATGTTAGAGATTTAACTGCAGCCAATTTCACCAATTGCATAATTGATGGTTCCCTATCTACTGAGGTAAGCTTTCAAGAACAAGAACTAGGTGTATTCAATTATAATTTTGATCATTGCCTAATAAAATTAGATCCTACAATTAGCACAGAAAGCTCTCATTACGAGAATGTAATTATTAATCAATCTCCAAAATTTGAAGATGCCTATGAAGGTGATTTTCATTTAACAGAAAACTCACCAGCTATTAATGCAGGTAATGATTCAACTGAAGGCACCTCTGATATTGAAGGAAATTCTAGAACTAACCCTGATATAGGGGCTTATGAGTTTGAGTAATTATAACTCCCTTAAGAATTCTACAGTATCCACTCCATCTGCATAATCCCAAAGATTAGGTTTTTGCGTATAACCAAAAGGAATTCCTTCTTTTGAAACTACACATTGCAATTGTTCTTCGTTTTCCTGAATAAACTTCTCCACAATACAGATATCATCATAGTATTCATAATACAACATAGCAACTGGAGATATTAATGACTTATCCTCTTTCATAAGTAAAAATCCATTTTCAACCAATTTATTACTTCCCATTAAAAATACAGCCTTATTATAATCGTAATTATTTCCATACTTTTTATGTTCCACTATTTTATTAAAAGGATAGAATACCTCAAACAATTTATTTAAGTCATATCCTTTCGGCAAAAAGAGTTTAGAAACATTACGACACCCTAATCCAAAATAAGAAAATACATCATTAGCAAGACCTTTTAATTCCATAGTAGATTCTGCACCATCCAACACAGCAATTGACCTTCTATTTTGACGAATTATCTTTTTAGCACCTTTAAAATAATATTCAAAATACTGGGCTGAATTATCACTTCCAGTAGCAATGACAGCATCAAATTTTCTATTCTTTACATCATCAATAAAGGCTATGCTCTGCTTAAATTCAGGAGCAACATTGATTAGCTTTTCAATAATCACTTTTAAAAGTACATTGTCAGCGCTAGACATTTTAACAACTACTTTATGTCCTGAAATAAGTACGGTAAGAAGATCATGAAACCCAACCAAAGGAATATTACCTGCCATGATGATAAGCACCTTCTTTAATTTTGCTACTTCCTTTAGTTTATAAGGAGTCAGCCAAGATGTAAGCATATCTACCTTTAATTGTTCCTGCCACGCATTTAGGGCATTTTGAATATTCTCCTTGGTAAACCAAGGGTTCAACACCTCTGCTATACGCAACTCTTCTGCAGCATCTTGGTATATATCTGTTTTAAAATATTCACCTAGCTGAATAAAGGCCTGTATTCGTGCTTGCAACTTCATAATACAAAAATACTTTTTTAAATAAAAGCGCACAAAATTGCAGGACTTTATCTTTTATTAGTCTATCGTTTTTCTATATCTTAATTTAGATAAACTTACAAATTATATTTAATTATTTCGCTAACCAAATAGGAAACTAAAAACTATAGCCTATATTTGCCTTATGGGAAAAATATATCTAATTCTTTTCACTCTTATTAGCCTTAATAGTTTTGCTCAAAAAGGGAATAACAAGTTAATTGCTGAATATGAGGACACCCTAAAAGTAATAGCGCACACCATTATGAATGCAGAAACGGAAGCTGAAAAACACTTAGCCAATACCGCTTTTATCACACACCTTACGGAAGTATTACAATATGAAAAGTCTTTCAGATTTCCTTTTGATTCTTTAATCAGCATTGCCCGTATTACCCCCTCAGATGGCAGCTTTCGCATCTTTAATTGGCTACTGAAAAAAGACAATGGATCTTATGAATATTATGGTATAGTGCATTTCTACAACAAAAAACGAAAACGATATGAGTTAATTACTCTAATTGACAACTCAGCAAATATCAGAAATCCTCAACAAGCTGATTTAGACGCTACAAATTGGTACGGAGGGCTAATTTATGATATTTTTTATATAAAGAAAAATAGAACAAAATATTATATGTTGCTCGCATGGGATGGAAATGATGGTTACAGCACCAAGAAAATAATTGACATAATGTATTTCTCTGGTAAAAATAAAATCAAATTTGGATTACCTATCTTTAAAAAGTCCAAGAATAAAAGTCAAAAAAGAGTTATTCTACAATATGATTCTAGAACATCAATTAGCGTTAAGTACCATGAGAAAAAAAAGCAAATTATCTTTGACCATTTAGTAGCAAGTCGTAAAGATTTAGAAGGGCTGCATGAATATTACATTCCTGAAGGCACATTTAATGCTTATAATTACAAAAATGGGAAATGGTGGTTAGAACAAGATATTGATATTAGAAATGATGAAAGAGTAAAAAAATATAAGAAGCCCAAAAGAGGATTAATCCCTAGGTAGATGTTAACGCACTACCCTTTAAGAAAAGTAATTGCTGGATGTGATGAAGCTGGCAGGGGTTGTTTAGCAGGTCCAGTTGTTGCTGCTGCAGTAATATTACCCAAGAATTTTAAAAATACCATTCTTAATGACAGCAAGCTATTATCAGAAAAAAAAAG
>JAYZYW010000047.1:0-19527 GCA_036139835.1 Bacteroidota bacterium | reverse complement strand
TTTTAACACCAACTACAACAGAATTTGGCGGAGCTAAAAACTCAGCTCCTTCAACTTCAATATCTTTAATATAAATAAACATCCCTATTTTTAAATGCTCAATATCTATCGTAATGGCATCAGGCAAATTAGCCACTAACCCTTTAGTAATAATTTTTGGCCTTCTAAACATTAAATTACCCCCATTTTTAACCCCAATTGGCACTCCTTCTAAAATAACTGGTAGCGATATTGTAACTGGTTTATCATCAAATACTTCTAAGAAATCAATATGTAAAATTTTATCCGTTACCGGATGAAATTGAATATCTTGCATAATAGCTCTCGTTTTAGAGCCATCAATATCTAATTCAACCACAAAAGTATCCGGAGTATACACAAGTTTTCTAAAATCATTTTCATGTGCATAAAAAGTCACTTGCTTTTCTCCCCCGTAAAGTACACATGGTACATTACCCTGATTTCTTAACGCACGAGTGCTGGTTTTACCAACATTCTCTCTTTCTTTTACGCTAATTGCTAGTGTTTTCATTATTTAATTTAATTTAATTTCTACTCTTTATTTATTATTACTTTTCCAGGTTAAACTAATTGACTCATTAGCAACAACAGACCTAATAGTCTTTGCAAGAAAAGATGCAACAGAAATCTCTCTTACTTTTGAGCTATTATGGCTTTTAGGAATAGTATCTGTAATTACTAACTCTGTAATCTTTGATTTATCTAAATAATTATAAGCCGATCCTGATAAAACACCATGAGTACAATATGCTCTAACGCTAGTTGCTCCATTTTCAATCATTAAATCAGCAGCTTTTGTAAGCGTCCCTGCAGTGTCTACCATATCATCAATGATAACTACATCTTTACCTCTTACATCTCCAAGCACTTTCATGTCTCCAATCTGGTTTGCTTTCGCTCTTTCTTTATAACAAATTACAACTTCAGCGTTTAATAGTTTTGCATAAACATTTGCTCTTTTACTTCCTCCCATATCAGGGGAAGCAATTGTTAAATTAGCTAGATTCAAGCTTTCAATATCCTCTACAAAAAGCTCAGATGCATATAAATGATCAACAGGGACCTCAAAAAATCCTTGAATTTGATCAGCGTGCAGGTCAATTGTCATGATGCGGCTAACCCCAGATGCTGAAAGTAAATTTGCAACTAACTTAGCCCCTATAGGAACTCGTGGCTTCCCCTTTTTATCTTGTCTAGCATAACCAAAATAAGGCATTACTGCAATAATATTAGCCGCAGAAGCTCTTTTTGCTGCATCAACCATAAGCAACAATTCCATTAAATTATCAGATGGTGGTATAGTAGATTGTATTAAAAATACATCAGCCCCCCTTACTGTTTCATCAAAAGAAGGCTCGAACTCACCATCAGAAAATCTTATCATTGATGAATCATTTAACTCCGAGCCAAACATATTGGCAATTTGACCTGCTAGATGCTTAGTCTTTTCTCCTGCAAAAAATTTAACTGGTCTTTTCATAATTAATCCTTGTTGAAAAAAAGGGGTGCAAATATACACTTTACCACATAAAAACACTAAATAATTTATTTTTTAGTTAAATAGAGTTAGAATTCAGGGAAACTTCTATTTTTGCACTCTTTTTGCCCAGGTGGCGGAATTGGTAGACGCGTTGGTCTCAAACACCAATGGTGCAAACCGTGCCGGTTCGATCCCGGCTCTGGGCACAAAAAACCTTCAAAAACTTGTAGGTTTTTGTATCTTGCGGAGCTTTAAAAAATTTAAACTGACAGTGGAAAAACAAGAAAAATATGACAGAGCTTACCTAAGAATGGCCTTAGAATGGGCTCAGCTATCCCACTGCAAGCGCAAACAAGTTGGCGCACTTATAGTAAAAAACAAGATGATAATCTCAGATGGATACAATGGGACACCATCAGGATTTGAAAACTGCTGTGAAGATGAAAATGGAGTAACAAAATGGCATGTGTTACATGCTGAAGCAAATGCCATACTAAAAACTGCTAGCTCAACACATAATTGTAGTAAAGGAACGCTATACCTCACGATGTCTCCTTGTAAAGATTGTAGTAAATTAATACATCAAGCAGGAATTACACGCCTTGTTTACCTCAATAAATATTCTGATGTTTCTGGTATTGATTTTTTGAAAGAGGCAGGAGTGGAAGTCATGGAATTTGATAAAAATAAGTTGTAAATGAAGAAAATGCAACCCCTAGTTTATGCCGCCCTGATAACAATGGGAATTTATATTGGGAGCATGGATAACAGCACTCAAGTTGCAGTTGACAGTAAGTTAAATAATATTCTGCAAATGATAAACGAGCATTATGTTGACAGTCTAAATTATACCAAATTTGAAAATAATGCCATCAATTCTATATTAAGCGAACTTGACCCTCACTCCTCTTATATATCAATAAAAGATTTTAAAGCTATAGAAGAAGATATGCAAGGAAGTTTTAGTGGTATAGGTGTAGAATTCAATATTATTGAGGATAGTATAGTAGTGGTTTCTCCAATATCAGGAGGTCCTTCAGAAAAGCTTGGGATACAATCAGGGGATAGAATAATAAGGGTAGAGAAAGAAGATGTTGCTAGCACAGGAATAAAGAATGAGGGCGTCATAAAACGTCTAAGAGGAGAAAAAGGAAGCATTGTAAATATTATAATAAAAAGAAGAGGGCAAAATGATCTTATCCCCTTTGCAATTGTTAGAGATGATATCCCTTTATATAGTGTAGATGCTGGAATTATGCTAATTAATGATATTGCCTACATAAAAATAAATCGGTTTTCTGCTACAACTTATAAGGAGATGATGGAAAAAATAAATACCCTGAAAACAAAAGGGATGCAAAAACTCATTCTTGATTTTAGAGGTAATCCCGGGGGTTACCTACATATTGCTAATCAAATATGTGATGAGTTTTTAAAAGCAGGAGAACTAATTGTGTTTACTGAAGGAAGAAATAGAAGCAAACAAGAAACTTTTGCCACACAAAATGGCTCGCTAGAAAACATAAAAGTTATCGTGCTTATTAATGAAGGCTCTGCATCAGCATCAGAAATTGTATCTGGAGCTTTCCAAGATAATGAGAGGGGACTTGTAATTGGAAGAAGATCATTCGGAAAGGGATTAGTACAAGAACAAATTACCTTAAATGACGGCTCAGTAATACGATTAACAACGCAAAGATATTACACGCCAAGTGGAAGGTGCATACAAAAAGATTATAGAGGAAACACAAAAGATTACTACCTAGAACAATACACTAGAAACGATACATCAATACATCATTCTAAGAGCTTAAAATACACCACAAAAAATGGAAAAATTGTATATGGTGGTGGTGGAATTACACCTGATATAATTATTGCAAGAGATACTAATCTAAACTATTTGCAAATTAATAAAATGATGAGTAAGGGTTGGATAAATGAGTTTTGTTTTGAGAAAAGTGAAACCCTAAAAAACCAAAATATTAGTAATTATAAACAAATAGATATGGATGTTATTTATGCTGGGTTTATACAATACTTAAAACAAAAAGACAGCAAATTTAAACTTAAATTAGGTGCTACTGAATTTAAGTATTTAGAAAATTTACTCTTAGCAACTATCTCGAGAAACTTGTGGGACAATGATACTTACTACAAGGTATTAAGCCAAGAAGATGTATACATACAAATGGCAATAAATAATTTCTAACTTTGTGACATGAAAATCTTCCACTTTAAAAATATAAATAAAAAAATTTTTTCTAAAAAAGCAATCATTTTGTATGTAGTTTTTGGATCAGTAATATTTTTTAATTGGGGGGGCTTAATTAATAGGTTTTTATATTTTGAAGCAGCACAAATTAGAGATTATATCCAAAAAGAATTTCTTGAAATAGACTCATTAGCAGTTAATGCGGTTTGTCTTGACACCATGAAAATAAGTATAGATAATGAGGCAATGGCTGCCATAGAAAAAACAAGAAAGAATGTACTTAATACATATTTCCAAACCGGTGAACTAAACGTAAAAAAGCACAGTTATCATGAAGCATTTGCAGAATATAAAAATTATACCGCAAGTAGTAAGGTAAAACTTTTTGGCATGAATTCTGATCATTATCACAAGAATAAATCAAGCTTTCGTATTAAATTTAACGGGGGGAGGTTTTTTGCAAAAAAGAAAATAAATGTCTTAAGTCCAAAAACTCGTTCATTTCAAACGGATCACATCTACAATCAAACCTATAAAAATAAATTTGGAGGAATTGGAATTAATCAAACCCCCATTATTTTATGTGTTAATAATAAATCTAAAGGGGTTTATTTTATAGAAGATTTTTTTGATAAATATTTGATTGAGAAAAACAAAAAGAAAGAAAGTTTTATTCTTGAATCTGGGTTTAATGATAAATTCCAAGGGTTAGACTCAATTTTGAAATTAAATGCTGAAGATGAATATTTCAATATTAATACTCTCCCAAAAGGGAAAAGATGGGAGAACTTGTCAAAACAAATTGTTGATTTGTTTCACAATGATAATCCAAATGAATTGTTTACTATTATAGATTCTGAAAAACTAAATGCTGTTATTGGATTATGTTTATTTGCTCAAGATCATCATCCTTTATTAGATATAAACTTGCACTGGTATTATAATCCTGTTAATAATAAACTTGAGCCATTAATTAGAGAATCATACATTCATGAAATCCCAACAGATTATTCAATTGATATAATTTGGGCAGAATTTTATAAGAAAATTTCTAAGGAACCAGCATTAAAATTAATTAAAGAATGGGTCCTTTATCAAGGGGAGCATAATGCCAAAGCAATGATAACTCAAAGCGCCTTGCAATCAGCATTGTATATTGAAAAATATATAGAAACAGATGCCTATAAAATTTTTATATCAAAATTAAATGCTGAGTTCTCATATAACCTTTCTAAACAAGCAATTATTCTTAACCATAATATTGCTCAAATAATCTCTAAAGTTAAGTTAATTGAGAATAGCCCATTAACTCAGGATTCTACAATAATTATTGCCAATAATATAACGATTGATGCGGATTTCGTGATTGATAATAATATGTCTCTAACAATTAAGCCTGGGGTTACCATAACATTAATAAACAATGCAAATATATATATCTATGGGAGGGTTAACGCTTTAGCAAACTCTTCTAATCCAATTAAATTTACTGGAAATGAGAATTCAAATTCATCTATTTATATCAACTCTTTAACAGGGAGTCAATTCAACTTTTGTAAATTTACAGGTCTTTCGGCATTAAATAATAATTTAAAATTCCCATTATTTAAAGATATATGGGAAACCTCTTCTTCCATAACATTATATGAAAGTAGTAATGTTAGTTTTAACAATTGTTTGTTTTCTAATAATCGAAATGGAGATGACATGATTAATGTTGTTCGTTGTGACACCATTACATTTAGCCATTGTAGATTTGATAATATTTTATCTGACGCATTAGATTCAGACTTCTCAAACATCATAATACAAAGCTGTCAATTTATTTTGGTAGGCAATGATGCTGTTGATGGGTCCAACAGCAACATAAATATTGATGGAAGTTATTTTGAACAAATTGCAGACAAAGCAATAAGCGCTGGAGAAGAAAGTCATGTTGATATCCTTAATTGTAAAATTAAAAATTCAGAACTTGTATTAGTTGTTAAAGATGGTTCTTTATTAGAAGCAAAAAATATTTCCTTAGAAAATAACAAACTGGATTTGCTCGCTTTTTCTAAAAAAGAAGAATATGATCCTCCTGCATTTAAAATCCTAAATTGCACGATCACCAATTACTTAATTGATAAACATGCGCGTAATTTAGGAATAGGAGATTACTATAGAACCAGTCAATCAATTCAAGATATTTTATACGGTACGCAATACGGAAAAGCATCTGTAAAATAAGAAAAACACTGATTTAATTCAATAAACCAAACCTCAACAACAATATGTTAGAAATCCTTTTTAGTATCTCATTTTTTCTATTTGGCGGGAATATAATAGACACAAAACTTACCCACCATAAGTATGCAGAAGAGAATTATAAAAAAATTTTTTATTTGAAAACGAAAAAGTCGGTTAACACATATTGTATTAAACATGATGAATTAGAAAATGTTAAAAAAATAAAATATCATCGTCCTAATGGCGGACAAGAGACTAACTACAAGGTAACTAAACCAACTGCTTTTATTGATTTACATTAAACATAGCCCTACACCCCTCATTATAGAATCTTTTTGGCTTCTCATCATGTAACCAATGCCCTGCATCATTAATCGTAACAATACTAACGTCAGAAAAATGTTTATTAATAATTAATTCATCTTCTGTTGTTATATAATTTGAGTTCCCTCCTCTTATAAAATGAGTTGAAATATCACAAACTCCTTTTATGAAATCTGCGTCTTGTATGTTCTTTGCTTTCTCTAAAAGAACATCTATATTAAATTTCCAAGCAAATTCCTTCCTTGCCTTCCTATATACGTTTTTCAAAAGAAATTGCCTGAGATCTTTATCCTTATAGGTAATCGAAAGTGCTTTGTCAATCTCTTCTCTTTTTTTATAATCTTCTAAGGGCAAATTATATAAGGTTTGCAAAAGATTTTGAATGAAATCAGTATTATATCCTCTTGGAGATATATCGGCAACTATTAATTTTTTAGTTTTTTCAGGATATGTAAAGGCAAATTTCATAGCTACTTTTCCTCCAAGTGAATGTCCTAGTAGTATTGATTTTTGAATTTTATGATTTTCCATGTATTCTAAAACATCCTCACACATCACATCATAATTAAAATCTTCAGAATGTGGGGATCTCCCATGATTTCGCAAATCGATCAGATGAACTTTGCAATATTTTGAAAATTGCCTTCCCAAAGTCATCCAATTATCACTCATTCCAAAGAGCCCATGAATTATTATTAAATCCTGCTCTTTATCGCCATATATTTTTGAATATAGTTTCATCTACAAAAGTCGTTTGTACATTTGAATCGTGTTTTCTAGTCCTAAATAAATTGCATCACTTATAAGTGCATGTCCAATAGAAACTTCTGCTAAATTTTGAATTTCTTTTGCAAAAAACTGCAGGTTTTCTAAACTCAAATCATGTCCTGCATTTATTCCTAATCCTAATTCTGTCGCCTTTTTTGCAGCCAAAACATAAGGCTCAATTGCCTCTTTTTTATTAGAAAGATAATAAGTAGCATAATCCTCAGTATAAAGTTCAATCCTATCTGTACCGCAACGTTTTGCTCCTTTAATCATCTCTATTTTCGGATCAACAAAAATAGACGTTCTGATACCTTTTTTTTTAAAAATATTAATTACTTCCTTCAGATAGTCCTGAAATTTGATAGTATCCCAACCTGCGCAAGAGGTAAGCACATCAGGCCCGTCAGGGACTAAAGTAACTTGCTCTGGATTAACTTCCAATACCATTTTTATAAAATCTTCAGATGGATAGCCTTCAATATTATACTCTGTTATAATGATTGGTTTAATATCAAAAACATCTTTTCTTGTAATATGCCTCTCATCAGGTCTTGGGTGCACAGTGATTCCATCTGCACCAAATGTCTGACAATCAATAGCGGCTCTCACTATATCAGGGCTATAGCCACCTCTAGCATTTCTAAGGGTTGCTATCTTATTTATATTTACGCTTAATTTGATCATAAGTTAATCGCAAAAGTAAAAATAGTATCTTTGCAATATGCAAGCAAACACACTTATTTCATCAAGCATTAAGAGTATTCATCCTGTGGAGGATGGAAATAAAGCCTTACAGATGATGGATCAATTTAGAATAAATCATCTTGCTATTGTAAAAAACAATTACTTCTTAGGGGTAGTTTCAGATAAAGAAATCATGAACTGGGATTCAGAAGATGAATCTATTGAAGAACATTTAAATAATCTAGCTTCTCCTTATGTAAAATACAATCAACATTTATTCGATATTATTGAAGTATTAGAACGCAACAACTTATCTGTTGTTCCTGTTTTAGATGCAAAAAACCACTATCTAGGTGTAATTACAAGCAGAAAGCTAATGTATACAATTGCAAAATCAGCAACCATACAATCTATTGGTGGAGTTATTGTTTTAGAAATGAGTAATAATGATTACTCTTTAACTGAAATCGCAAGTATTGTTGAAAGTAATAATACAAAAATATTAAGCTCCTATATAATTTCAAAACCTAACTCTACAAATATAGAAGTAACAATAAAGCTTAATAAACAAGATATTACAGCCATCATCAAAGATTTTGAAAGAAGAGAGTATAAAGTCAATGCCTCCTACAAAGAGGAAGAGGCTGATGGTGATTTTTTAGAAAGGTACGAATCGTTAATGCGATTTTTGAATCCTTAAAATGAAAAGAATCTTATTAATTTTATTGCTAATTATTATTGCCATTTCAGTATATTCTCAGGATATGATTACCATTTCAAACATTACAATAACTGGCAATAAAATAACTAAAAAAGAGATTATTATTAGGGAAATAGTATTTAATGAAAATAGTTCATTTTATGCCACTAATTTAGAGCAGAAAATCAAAGAAAGTAAACATAATCTTGTCAATTTAAAATTATTCAATTTTGTTGAAATTAGTCACATTCTAAAAGGCAATCAAGTTGAAATAACAATTGATTTAATTGAGAGATGGTATTTCTGGCCTTATCCGATTTTAGAGATTTCTGAACGAAACTTTAATACCTGGTGGAATGAATTTAAGGTTTCCAATTACTCAGATTTTTCTCGTTTAAATTACGGACTATTTTTAAATTGGGAAAATTTTAGAGGAAGAAACGAACTTTTGAAATTCAAAATAAGAAAGGGCTTTAAAGAACATTATTTATTTTCTTACCAAATACCGTATTTCAATAAAAATAAAACAATTGGAATAAATACCAATCTTCAGCTTTTTAGAAGAAAAAAATCATTTTATAAAACTAAAAATGATGCCTTACTTTACTACACTAATAATGATGAATTCACTACAAAAGATTATGAATTTAATACTGAGCTTTTGTACAGAAAAGGAGTACATAAAACACATAACTTAAGATTTCATTATTTCTTTTCTGATGTAGATACCGCAATTATAAATAAAAACTCAAATTATTTATATAACGGCTCTAATTCTGGATCGTATGCAAAATTAACTTATCAATTTGTAAATGAAAAAAGAGATTATATTGAATATCCTTTACATGGTCATTTTTTACATTTTGAAGGGAGTAAATATCTTGAAGGGACAAGTCCTGTTAATCATTTGGAAATTATTGGAAAAGCTGAGAAGCATATTGAATTAAAAGACCGATTGTTCCTTGGCTCTAGTTTTAAATGGAAATGGTCCTCCAGTGGCTATCAACCCTATTTTATCCAAAGAGGATTTGGATTTGATGACTATGTAAGGGGGTATGAGTATTATATAATAGATGGACAAGACTTTTGGTTATCAAAAACTATTTTAAAATATGCTCTTATTGAAAAAACAAGCTTTGATATTCCTTATGTGAAAATGAAACAATTCAATAAATCACATTACTCTTTATATTTAGGGCTTTTTTCTGATATAGGTTATGTAATTGATAACCAAACTCATCAAGATAATACTTTATCCAATTTACTGCTTCGGGGGAATGGAATTAGCCTTGATTATGTCACTTACTATGATAAATTACTAAGAATTGAGTTTTCAATAAACCATTTAGGAGAAAAAGGCGTATTTTTACATTTTTCAAATCCTTTTGGATCAAAAAATAAATTATGACAATTGCAATTTTTGGCAGTCCGTATCCTGAACATTTCACAAAGTATATTCAGCACTTAATAAAGAAGTTAGAAAGTGAACATATCAAGATTATTGTTGAAGAAGAATTCAAAGCGTTCTTACAAAAGAGTATTCGTTTCTCCAGTAAAATTGACACCTTTAATTCTTACGAATCATTAAAGGATAGTGCTAATTTTTTATTCAGTGTTGGAGGTGATGGCACTTTACTAAAGGCCGTTACTTTCATAAGAGAAGCAAATATCCCTATCCTTGGAATTAACACTGGAAGGCTTGGGTTTATTTCAAGTATTTCTGCTGGGCAAATTGATGATGCAGTAAATGATATCCTAAAAGAAAATTATACCGTCAATGAGCGTGCATTATTGGAATTAAATACAACGAGCAACCTTTTTAAAGATAAAAATTTTGCCCTCAATGAAGTTGCCATTTCAAAAAAGGACACCTCATCCATGGTTAGAATTGATGCTTATGTTGATGATGAATTCTTAAATACGTATTGGGCTGATGGATTGGTGGTATCTACGCCAACTGGTTCAACAGGATATTCTTTAAGCTGTGGTGGCCCTATTATTATGCCCGGAACTAATAATATAATTATTACTCCAAATGCCCCTCATAATTTAAATGTTAGGCCAATAGTTATTAACGATGCTCGTGTTATAAAACTAAAAGTTGAGGATAGGGATCAATTAGCATTAGTTTCACTAGATTCCAGATCCCGCGCTTTTGATAGTGATACAGAACTAATTATACAAAAGGCTGATTTTAAAATTAGACTCA
This sequence comes from Bacteroidota bacterium, assembly GCA_036139835.1. Taxonomy (GTDB): domain Bacteria; phylum Bacteroidota; class Bacteroidia; order Flavobacteriales; family BACL11; genus BACL11. Next base: position 8,897 of record JAYZYW010000047.1, on the reverse strand, counting down.
TTCAGCCTCAAAATAATTCTTTTACATCCACTATTAGAAACAAACTAATGTGGGGTTTAGATAAAAGGAGCTAATATCCTCTAATAAACTTCTAGAATATTTATATTTGCAAATTATTGATAAAATCATGATTATGAAAAGATTTAACCTTAAAATAACATCGCTTCTAATTGCGGCTCTTGTATTTGGTTTTACTACAAAAGCACAACAATTTAAGCCTAATACTGAAGTTGGAATTTTATTAGGTGCGTCATACTATCTTGGAGACTTAAACACTACTCATTTTAATCAGCCACTACCTACAACAGGATTGATAATTAGAAAAAATATTGATCAACGCTTTGTTTACAAAGCGGAAATAATGTACCTTAACTTAAAATCTGATGAAAGAGAATCAAAAGATACAATTGCTTTTGATAGAGGTCTACATTTCAGATCGCCAGTTTACGAACTTTCTGGACAATTAGAATTTAATTTCTTGCCGTATCAACCCGGACACTCTTTATATACTTGGACTCCTTTTATTTATACGGGGGTGTCTATGTTTCATTTTAACCCACAAGCTGAAAATGCTAATGGAGAGTGGGTTGATTTACAAGAATTAGGGACTGAAGGACAGGGGACAACAACATTTCCTGAAAGAAATAAATACTCATTAATTCAATTTGCTATACCTATGGGGGGTGGAGTGAAGATAGCTGTAAATGAATCTTTCAATATTATTTTGGAATACGGCGCTAGAAAAACATTCACTGATTACCTAGATGATGCAAGCACAACTTATCCAGGAGACGGGGAAAACACCGATAATGGCTCTTCTTATCCAATTGAAATGGATAATATCGCTATATCTTTTTCAGATCCATCAGGAACACACTCTAAAAATGTACAAAGAGGTGATGATACCAGAAAAGATTGGTATTCATTTATAGGCATTACACTCTCATTTAAGTTAAACAACAACACCAAGGGTTGCTATCCGTAATTTGCAAATCTTAAATGAGCCAAATAATAGACACCAATAATTTACCAAAACATATTGCCATTACTATGGATGGTAATGGAAGATGGGCAAAATCCAAAGGAAAACTTAGAGCTTTTGGACACAAAAATGGGGTGACAGCAGTAAGAGACACTGTGGAAGCTGCTGCTGAAATTGGGATTAAATTTTTAACTCTTTATGCGTTCTCTACTGAAAATTGGGAACGCCCAAAATCTGAAGTAAATGCACTTATGACATTATTAGTTTCTGCAATTAACAAAGAAACTAAAACTTTAATGGACAATAATATTAAGCTAAGTACAATTGGAGATACTGAGAGTCTACCATCAAAAGCAAAAAAAGAGCTGCTTCAAGCAATAAAAAAAACAAAAGAAAATACAAGAATGACTCTTGTTCTTGCTCTTAGTTATAGTGGAAGATGGGAAATATTAAATGCTGCCAAAAATTTAATTAATGATGGTATTGATGCTAATGCTATAGATGAACAAGTTTTTCTGCAATATCTTACAACAAAAAGCGTTCCTGACCCTGAGCTATTAATCAGAACAAGTGGCGAATACCGAATTAGCAATTTTTTACTTTGGCAAATAGCATATTCTGAATTGTATTTTACAGACACTTTATGGCCTGATTTTAGAAGAGTTGATTTAGAAAAAGCGATTTTGAATTATCAAAGCAGACAAAGAAGATTTGGAAAAACAACAGCATAAACACAAAATTAAGATCTTGAAAAATATCGCATTACTAATAATCAGTCTCGTCAGTATTAATATTACGGCTCAAATAAATAACACGATAGATTATTCCGATCCAAAAACCTATGAAATTGGCGGCATAATGGTAAATGGAGCTGACAACCTAAACAATAGCACTCTTGTTGCTATTACAGGTTTAACAATTGGGGAAACAATTAAAATTCCTGGAGATGCAATAACTAAAGCAATTACAAAACTTTGGGCGCAAGGATTGTTTTCAGATGTAGATATTTCCACCGAAAAAATAGTGGGAAATACTGCATTTTTAATAATTAACCTAAAAGAACATCCTAGACTTTCAAAATTCAAATTTAAAGGTAAAAAAGTGCGTAAATCTGATATTACAACTTTAAAAGAAGACCTTAAACTTATGAGGGGAAAGGTGCTAACTCAAAACCTCATTAATAATAGTCTTCACGCTATACAAAAATATTACATCAATAAAGGTTTTTATAATGTGCGTGTAGGATATTTAACAACTCCTGATACAACTACTGCAAATTCTGAAACCCTAATCTTTAATATTACTAAAGGAGAAAAAGTAAAAATAAAAGAACTAATTATAAAAGGAAGAAATGAAATTGTAAATAAAAACAAGTCTCTCTTAAATAGAAAAGATTCTATTTATGCAATAAGTGATTATAAGCTAAACAAGAGTATGAAAGAAACAAAAGTTAAAAGTTTTTGGAGATTTTGGAAGGTGTCAAAGTTTATAGATAGCAACTATGAAGATGATAAAAAGAACATCATTGCAAAATATAATGAAGTAGGTTATAGAGATGCTAGAATTGAACATGATACAGCGTACATGAATAGTGATAACACTATGACAATTGAAATAACTATTAATGAAGGAAATCCTTATAAGTTTGGAGCTATTACTTTTACAGGAAATACGGTTTATTCATCAGAAGAATTATCACGACAATTAGGCATTAAAAATAATACTGTTTTTGATCAGTCTATTCTAGATGCAAGATTATTTGGCTCTGCAGAAGGCACAGACATCAGCTCCTTATATCTAGATGATGGGTATCTGTTTTTTAATGCTACTCCTGTTGAAATTGCAGTAACAGATAGAAAAATTGATCTTGAGATTAGAATTTATGAGGGGAAACAAGCAAGAATAAATAAAGTGCTAATAAAAGGAAATACTAAAACAAACGACCATGTTATTATGCGTGAGATAAGAACTCGTCCTGGTGATTTGTTTAAGCGTTCTGACATTATGAGATCACAAAGAGAACTTGCGCAAATGCAATACTTTAATCCTGAAAAATTTGATGTTAAAGTTGATCCTGACCCTGGAAGAAATGAGGTTGATATCACTTATGTTGTTGAAGAGAAATCATCAGATCAAATTCAATTACAAGGTGGTTGGGGGGCTGGTAGGATTGTTGGTTCTTTAGGGTTAAGTTTTAGTAATTTTTCTACAAGAAATATTTTTAAGAAAAATAAATGGACCCCATTGCCATCAGGTGACGGACAAATACTTTCTTTATCCGCTTCATCAAACGGTATTTACTATCAAAATTATAATATCTCCTTTACGGAACCTTGGCTAGGCGGTAAAAAACCAAATTCTTTAACAGTTTCATTATACAAATCTATATCTTCAAATGGTCTACAAGGAGATGATAGGCAGGCTATTGAAATTACTGGTCTTACTCTAGGGGTAGGAAAAAGATTGCAATTTCCAGATGATTATTTTTCTTTGTATAATGGAGTTAGTTTCCAACAATACAAATTAATTAATAATGAATCATTCTTTTCTTTTAGCAATGGTTTTTCAAACAATGTAAATTATACTGTTAGAGTAGGCAGAAATTCTATTGATCAGTTGATCTATCCAAGGAGGGGGTCAGATTTCTCTTTAAGCTTAAAGGTTACGCCGCCTTATTCAATATTTGATGGAATTGATGATTATTCAATAATCTCTGATCAAGAAAAATACGCTTGGATAGAATATTATAAATGGAAATTTAAATCCTCTTGGTTCTCTGCATTTACTGATAAATTAGTTTTAAATACTAGAGTTGAGATGGGGCTACTTGGAGCATATGATAAAGGCTTAGGAGTTGCTCCATTTGAAAGATTTTATGTTGGGGGTGATGGTATGAGCGGAATGGGATATCAATTTGACGGAAGAGAGTTGATCAAATTAAGAGGTTATAGTAATAACTCTATCTCCCCAACGACAGGAGCAACAATTTACAATAAATATACAACAGAGTTAAGATATGCAATTAGTTTAAATCCTAGCTCAACAGTATACGCATTAAGCTTCTTAGAGGCGGGCAATGCGTGGGATAGTTTTGATAATTTCAATCCTTTTGGGGTGAAAAGATCAGCAGGATTTGGAGTAAGGATTATGCTACCTATGATAGGAATGATGGGCCTTGATTATGGCTGGGGGCTTGATGACATCCCCGAAAATCCAGATGCTAATGGCGGGCAATTCCATTTTTCTATAGGCCAGCAATTTTAACTATCTTTGTGAACTTTTAAAAACTAAATTATGAAAAAACTATTATTAATTTTAGCGGTTAGTTTCTTGACAGTTTCAACTACACAAGCTCAGAAATTTGCATATGTAGATACTGATTACATTCTGAACAAAATACCAGAATTTAAACAGGCTCAGGATAAATTAGATGATTTCTCTGCTGATTGGCAACAAGAAATTGAAGGCAAGTATGCAGATGTAGAACAAATGTATAGGGCATACCAACAAGAACAAGTTTTGCTGACTGATGAAATGAAAACAAAAAGAGAAGAAGCTATTATTACAAAAGAAAATGGTGCCAAAAACTTGCAGCAAAAATATTTTGGCCCTGAAGGGGAGCTCTATTCTAAAAGACAAGAGTTGATAAGGCCTATACAAGATAAAATTCATGATGCTATTCAACAATTAGCGGCTAACAATAAATACCAAGTCATATTTGATAGTTCTAGCGATTTAATAATGCTTCATAAAAATAATAATCTTGATAAATCGGACAAGGTTCTGGAATTGATGGGCTACTAATAACAAATAAAATTAATATTAATAACAAATAGAACACAATGAAAAATATTGCATTTTTAGCACTACTAAGTTTTTTAACTTTAAATTCAATTGCCCAAAATAAATTCGGGTACATTGATTCGCAAGAATTATTAATTCTAATGCCTGAGCGAAAAACTGCAGAAACTGAAGTACAAAATTTTGCAAAAAGCTTAGAGGCTCAATTAGGATCAATGACTGCTGAATACCAAGAAAGCGTACAAGAATATCAAGCAAATGAGTCTACTTATACTGATTTGGTTAAACAAGACAAAGTTGCTGAAATTACAGGATTAGAACAAAGGATTCAAACATTTCAACAAAATGCGCAACAATCATTACAACAAAAAGAGCAAGAGTTACTAGAGCCTATTTTATCAAAAGCAAGAAAAGCAATTGAAGATGTAGCTATAGAAGGAGATTATACCTACATCTTTGATAAAAGTATAGGATCGATTCTTTTTGCAAAAGAAAGTGAAAATGTTTTGTCATTGGTAAAAAAGAAATTAAATCTCTAATCTTAACACTTTATCATTTCCAAAGGCATCCTTAGTGATGCATTTTTGGATTTTCATATAATGAAAAACTCTCCTATTGGGATATTTGATTCTGGAATTGGTGGGCTTACTATAGCTCACGCGTTAAAAAAGAAATTACCAAATGAGAATATAATTTATTTTGGAGACACGGAGCATTTACCTTATGGAGATAAATCCAAAACAGCTATTCAAAGTTTTTCAAAAAGAATTGTTAATTTTCTTATCTCAAAAAATTGCAAGGCAATTGTAATTGCTTGTAATTCTGCTTCTTCTGTCGCTTGTGATGTTGTAGAAAAAGAAGCTAAAAATTTATCTGTATTTAATGTAATTGATCCTGTTGTTCAAGAAGCTGTAAGAATATGTGCAGATTATAATATTGGTATTATTGGAACAAAAACAACAATTCAATCAAATATATATAAGTATAAAATAAAAGAATTATGCAATAGTTCAAAAGTATCTTCTTTAGCTACACCTCTTTTGGCCCCTATGATTGAGGAGGGCTTTATAAATGAAAAAATTAGCCATGCAATTATTGAAAATTACTTATCTCATAAAACACTCTCTAATATTGATCATCTTATTTTAGCATGTACACATTATCCTCTTATATATAATGAAATTAATACTTATTATAACTCAAGTGTAAATATAATTAACTCTTCAAATATTGTCGCTCAACATGTTGCTGATTCTTTAAAAGACAAAAATCTACTAAATAATACAATAGAAACTAAACATATCTTTTATGTTTCTAATTACACAAAGTCATTTGAAGAAAGTGCAAAATTCTTTTTTAAAAAAGAGATTCAATTAAAGGAAGTGTGTTTGTTCTGAAAAATTATTACTGAGGAATACATTACATCATTAGGAGAAATTCTTTCAATAAAAATAATAGTTTAGTCTTTAATTGTTTTGCCTTTTTTACGAAAACCACAGAAAACAGGACTTTACCTTTTATACTTTTTATCAATGCCATACTATAGTTTGTTTGTATTTTTGCACAAAATTAAACATTATGAATTATAGTATTTATGCTGAAAGTACTCCAAACCCAGAGGTGATGAAATTTGTGGCCAATAGAATGCTTACTGATAAAAGTATTGAGATTACTACATTAGAAGAAGCTAAAGGGATTTCTATAGCTGAAGAATTATTAAAATTTCCTTTTGTAAAAAGTATTTATCTAAGCTCTAACTTTATATCCGTTTCAAAAACTGGGGAAATAGAATGGGAAAATATTGCAATGCAATTAAGGATCTTTATTGCAGACCATTTAAACAGTAATGAAATAAAAAATTATACTGAAGATATTACTACAGAAAAAGAAGCTATTGCTAACAATATTAATAGCCCTGTAATCAAAGAATTTAACGCTAGTGAAAAAGAAATTGAAGCAATCTTAAATGAATATATAGCTCCAGCAGTTGAAGCTGATGGTGGTGCGATAACACTAAATTATTACAAAAACAATATCGTTTGTGTCAATTTAAAAGGGGCGTGTAGTGGGTGTCCTTCTTCAACCAGCACACTTAAAGGAGGCATAGAAGCTTTATTAAAACAAAAAATAAATCCAGATATTGAAGTTATTGCGAATGAAAAATAATCTTTTAATCTTCATATTAATAATTATTATTTTTGATGTAAAAGGGCAGAATACTAGAACAACATTTGGGTTGCAATATAAGCCAATAATTCCTGCTGAATATTTTAATTCTTCACATATTAATAAAAATTCAGGCAATTATACTTTTGATTTAAGTCCAAAATACAGCAACTCATTTGGGATGGTATTAAGGCATAAAATAAATAAAACTTTTTCGGTAGAATCTGGGTTAAACTACACGCAAAGAAATTACAAGCTAACCATAAATAATAATACTCAAAATATTAATGATTTCACTTCTTTTGGAATGAGATCATATGAGCTCCCTATACAATTACTTATTTATGTACGTGCCTCTAAATTTTGGTATCTTAATGTCGCTTTTGGGATATCTCATAATATTCTGGCCTCTGATATCTTATCGTACGGGGAAAAAACAGATTATTATTTTCAAAATACTTACAGAAAAAATGGTGGATACAGAGCACTTCTTGCAAATATTGGAATGGAGTATCGAACTCAAGGGAAAGGGCACTATTATATTGGCACAAGCTTACACCGACCCTGGAAAGAGATAAGTAGAATTTACCCTGAATATAATAACTTTAATAATGAAGATTTTGAAGATAAATTCTTCTTAGAAATACTAGGGAGTTTTATTACTATTGATTTTCGATATTTTTTTAAAGAATAAAAAAGGCGGGATTTTTTTATATCTATTACAGTCTATTAAGCGTGTAATTTGTCTTTTTTAATTAACAACTCTTCTTCTGTTTCGATATTATCTTCATCTTCAATACAGCAATCAACAGGACAAACAGCAGCACATGCTGGCTCATCATTAAATCCTTTACATTCTGTACATTTATCAGTTGCTATATAAAAAAACTCATCAGAAAAACCTCCATCATTTCTCTCCTTATCATCACTCATAGTTGTTCCGTCTGAAAACTTCCATACTTCGTCTGGAGCATAAATTGCAGTATTTGGACATTCTGGTTCGCATGCTTCACAATTAATACAATCGTCTGTTATTATTATAGCCATTTTTTATTTTTTAAATTAATTATTACAAAAATATAGTTTTTTTTATTAAAATAGCAATAAGGCATGAAATTTATACCCATTATAAATAAGAATAATTGCTCTAAAATATTATTTGTTAAAAAAGAATAAAAATAATTGAAAAAAATGCTTGCGAATTGTTAATGCTATGTATTTTTGTGATCAATTTATAACTCAATTAAAATATATAAATGAGTACAAAAATCCAAGCTGTAGAACTTGACAAAGTAGTTATTAAGTTTGCAGGAGATTCCGGAGACGGAATGCAATTAACTGGAACACAATTCACCGATACATCTGCCTTACTAGGTAATGATTTAGCAACTTTCCCTGATTTCCCTGCTGAAATTAGGGCTCCTCAAGGAACTGTCCCTGGTGTTTCAGGGTTTCAAGTTCATATTGGAGAGACTGAAATTAATACTCCTGGAGATATTGCTGATGTATTAGTTGCTATGAATCCAGCAGCATTAAAAGCAAATAAAAGCCAAATAAAAAAAGGAGGCACAATTATTGTAAATATTGATAGTTTTGAAAAAAGAGATTTGCAAAAAGCTGGATACGAAACCTCTCCTTTAGAAGATAGTTCTTTTGACGGATTTAATATTGTTGAATCTCCTATCACTTCTTTAACAAGAGAATCTTTGAAAGATTCTGGACTAGATAGTAAAGGAATAGGGCGTTGTAAAAATATGTTTGCTCTTGGAATCGTTTATTGGCTTTTTAATCGTCCAATGAAGTCAACTGAAGATTTCCTTAAAAAGAAATTTAAATCAAAGCCTGAAATAATTTCCGCTAATACTAAAGTCTTGCATGACGGATATAATTACGCTGAAACGATTCAAGCTTTTTCATCATCATATACTGTTTTACCTGCTAAAGTACC
>JAYZYW010000046.1:0-7186 GCA_036139835.1 Bacteroidota bacterium | reverse complement strand
TTTAAGAAAAGTAATTGCTGGATGTGATGAAGCTGGCAGGGGTTGTTTAGCAGGTCCAGTTGTTGCTGCTGCAGTAATATTACCCAAGAATTTTAAAAATACCATTCTTAATGACAGCAAGCTATTATCAGAAAAAAAAAGGAATTTACTAAGAAAAATTATTGAACAAGAAGCAAGCGACTGGTCAATTGGAATAGCTTCTTCAGCAGAAATTGATAGAATCAACATCCTAAATGCTTCATTTTTAGCAATGCACAGAGCCATTGAAAATTTAAATAGCAAAGCAGAATTTTTACTAATTGATGGCAACAAATTTAATACTTATCAATGTATTCAACATGAATGCATCATTAAAGGTGATAGCAAATATTTGTCAATAGCGGCTGCATCTATCTTAGCTAAAACTTATCGTGATGATATCATGCGAAAATTGGATATTCAATCACCAGAATATAAGTGGGGAAAAAACAAGGGATATCCGACAAAAGAGCATAGAAATGCTATTAAGAATATTGGCATTTCAAAATATCACAGAAAAAGTTTTCAACTACTCCCCTCTCAGCTAAGTTTAGACATATAAATTTTTAATTTTGCAGCTTATTTCTAATCATTTATGTTTAATAAAATTCTCAAAATTACCCCCCCTATAATATTAATAGGAATTATTTTATTAATAGCTTACAACACTTATCAAACAACACAAGACACTACAGAAAGTGCTGTTACTGTTATACCAACCAATGCAGCAGTAATACTCCAATTAAATGATGTGAGAAACCTTAATAAATCACTTAACCTCTCTAATATTTGGAGCAAACTTCAAAATATAAAACACATTGAAGTTATTACTAAACAAACTGAACAGATAAGCGCGTTTTTTATTACAAACCAAACCATTTTTGTTTCAAATAGTCTTTTTATATCATTTCATAAGGTTAGCTCTAATAAAAGTGCTACTCTATTTAGCACTACCGTTAAAAGAGAGCATTTAAAAGAAGATGAAAAAATAATTGCTCTATTTACAGATAAAATTACAACATCTGAATATGATAATCAAACCATTTACTTTGGTGAATCTTTGAATCAATACTTTAGTTTCAAGGGAGATATCCTATTCTTCTCAGATAATAAAATGCTGCTTACTGATGCCATCAGAACTTCTAATGAGAATACGGACAACTTATTTATTAACCCATTATTTTCAGATAGCTACAGCACTATAAGCAAGTCGGCTGATATTAACTTAATGATTAATTATAACAACTTAGTTGCTCTTATTAATATTTTGACAAATGGTCAATCAAAACTAACTCACTTCTCAGAATGGACTGCTACAGATGTGAAATTTAAAAATAATGCAATTTTAGCTAGCGGCTTCAGCACTCTTAATAGTGCAGTTAATAACTTTATAGATATTTTTAATACTCAACAAAGTCAAAACTTAAATATCTTAGACATCATACCTGAGAGCACAACTCAATTATTCGCAATTTCATTCAATAATCAACAGAGACTTTACGAGAAAAAGAATGAAATTTTACAAAACAAAAATGAGTTTTGGAATTGGAACAAGAATAGAAAAGTGATGGAGGATAGTTCAAATGTACATTATAATGAGTTTATAGATGAAGCTGATAATGAAGCGGGAATTTTTAATACCTCTCCAAGTGTAAGTATTGACAATGCTTACACTTACTTCAATACTAAAGAAGCAATTAGAGCAACCTCTTTGCTACAAGGAATGATTATCTCTTCCTATAATTATAAAAATTTCAAGATTAATAAAATTACAGACAATAATCTTACAGCTAATTTATTTGGAATATTATTTAACCCAAATAATCCATTTTTTACTACAATAAATGACTATTTTATCTTTGGAAATTCAGTAGCTTCACTAGAATATATTATTGATAACTATACTTCTAAAAACATTCTTTCAAAGAATAAATCATTTAAAAAACTTAACTCTTATATTTCTAAGGATGCAAACATCTTTCTTTACGTAAATCCTGGAAAAATTTCTGAGGCTTTAAAAAACAGTTTAATTGACACAGAATTTTTTTCATATAACCCTGATTCTATGGCTAAATTTACTGCCTTTAGTCTTCAAATTAATACTACTAAAAAGAGAATGCTCCATAATTTATGTTTATTTCATGATGATGAATACAAAGAGGCGATAAAAGAAGAATGGTATTATCCTTTAGATACAAGTTTAACTATACACCCTCAATTTGTTAATAATCATTTTACAAAAGAAAAAATGATTTTAGTACAGGATAAATTTAACAATCTTATTGCTTTAAATACATTAGGGGAAAAGCTGTGGAGCAAACAAATAAATAATAAAATTTTAGGGAAAATTAACTTTATTGATGCTTATAAAAATAATAAATTTCAAGCACTCTTTAATACAAGCCATCAATTATATTTACTTGATCGAAATGGCAAATTTGTTGATGGGTTTCCTAAAAATCTACCAACTACTACATCAATCGGACACTCTTTATTTGATTACAATAAAAATAAGAAGTATAGAATTATCATTGTTGGGGATAATAATATGCTTTACAATCTAGATAGCAAAGGAAAAAGTGTAACTGGCTGGAAATATAGAAAATCTACTAATCGTATAAAGCAAAGTCCTATACATTTTGTTGTTAATAACAAGGATTACATCCTTAATGCAACGAATAATAGTACTACAAAATTATTAGCTCGAAATGGTTCAGATAGAGTAGTATTTAACGATATAGAATCTTTTGCAACTCCAGTTAATATCTCTGAAAACGGAACTCTTTATGCTATAACTAGTGAAAATAAACTCTGGACTGCTCATGTAAACGGAACTACAGCAATTTTTGAATTGCCAAATCTTAATCCTACTGCAAAGGTATTAGCTTGCAATGATGGTTATTATGTTGCAAATCAGAATTCAATATCATATATAAATAATGCTAAAAGTGAAAAAATTAATATTAGCCTAAATGCCCCCGTACAAACTCTTTCTTTATCTGCAGGATATATTACAATTATGACAAATACCAGTCTTTATTTAATTAAAAACAATAAAATTGTTGAAGGATTTCCTATAGATTCTGATGGCTACTTTAATATCTCAGATATTGATAATAACGGAAAAACAAATGTTATTAATACTAAAAATAATTTTATTTATAATTATGAACTAACGGATTAATGTAGTAAATAAATCAACCTGAAATAAGGAATTGCATTAAAACTTTCATAAAACAAATGTATCTCTGAAAAGGGAATTTGAATGCCTACTCTAACTAATAGCGTTCTTTGTGTTTCTATTTTATACATTAATTCCGACGAAAGATAAGGAGTAATTCGAGGCTCATCAATAGGAACAAAAAGAACTCCAGAGTTTATACCTCCATAGAATTTATTTGCAAACGTATAATGATATCCTATATTCGCTTCACTAAAAATAAATGAAGTATTTACCTCAGTAGAATACATTGATCTTGTCTTGAAATAATAAGTCCCTAATCCTGTCAGATAAGGTAATCCGTAAGAGTGCGCAAAATATAAACTTTTTTTCTGAGAGCTCGGATTATCAAATCTCCCTAAATCGTATTTTTCAATTAAATTAATAAGTAAAGTTGGATACTCTGGATTGGTAGCATATCCTGCTCTTTTTAATCCTTTTGCCCACTTTTTATAATCTGTATTTCCGTATTCAAACAAAAATGAATAGCGGCCCCTTTCTGTTAAAAAAAGCGAGTGATCTCGATAAGAATCAGTAGACTTAGAATATTTTCTAAAACACTCTCCTTTGGCATCATCATCTTCTATAATAATTTCTCCGCTCCAGTTATCATGACACTTAATTCCAAAATGATTATTTCCTTCAGTAGCTAATCGACTTTCTCCAGCCCCACTTTCCAGAATAGCTTGCGCCAAAGTAATAGACGCAGGAATATTATACCTATTCATCTCATCAATCGCAATACTGCTATATTTTGCAATATATGCTTCTTTTTTAGTTTGAGCAGCTGTAGCGAATACGTAAAAAGAAAAAAGGAGAAAAATGATATTTTTCACAGTACTAAATTAAAAAAGTAAAACTTAAATTTTACTTTTTTAAAATATATATTTGAACACTCATTTTTAATAAGTCAAAATGAAAAGAAAACATTTTCTACAGTCCATATTAGGAGCAAGTGCTTTTTTAGGTATCCCCTTCACTAATTTAGGAGCGGATAATACTACTATTCAAAAATTGATCAACAATACTAAAAAAAATATTAATGGAAGTATGTTTGGGTTTTTAACTGCTCCTATTCAAAAAGTTAGAATTGGAATTATTGGATTAGGAAATAGAGGAAATACTCTACTAGAAATGCTTGAGTATCTAATAAAAAATAATCATGCTGAGATCATTGCTTTATCTGATATTTCAAAAGATAAAGTAACTAAAGCATCTGAGAAATTAGCCCTTTGGCAAGATAAAAAAGCTAGAATTTACCATAAATCACAAACCGAATGGAAGCAATTAGCTAACAGAGATGATATTGATTTAGTAATTATTGCTACTCCATGGAACATGCATACACCTATGGCAATCTATTGCATGGAAAATGGAAAACATGTTGGATCTGAGGTGCCAATCTCTTCTACTATTGAAGATTGCTGGACAATTATTGAAACAGCAGAACGCACTAAAAAACATTGTATGATGATGGAAAATTGCAATTATAATGAAGAAGAACTTTGGATACTTAATATGATACAAGAAGGAGTCTTTGGTGATATCACTCACACAGAAGGGGCTTACTTACATGATTTAAGGGCTTTACTATTACACGATACTTATTATGAGGGACAATGGCGCTTACATGAGCACGCAAATAGAAATGGTAACTTTTACACAACACATGGGTTGGGCCCTATTGCCTTTTACTTAAATATTGGTCGAGGTGATACATTTGCACACCTAACTTCTATGAGTAGTAGAGAGCTAAATCTAAGCTTAGCAGCAAAACAATGCAAACATCCGATACAAAATTATAAATGTGGGGATATGAACAACACCCTAATAAGGACAGAAAAAGGAAAAACAATTTTGTTACAATTTGATGTGCATACCGGAAGACCTTATTCAAGAATCAATAAAGTAGTTGGCACAAAAGCAGTACATGACGGCTATCCAAGCAGATTATATATTGAAGGGGAAAAACCTAAATACTGGGGCCATAATTGGCTACAAGAAACAGAATATAATGAGTACAAAAGTAAATACCAACATCCAATAATTAAAAAACTAAAAACCGTTAGCAAAGGCTTTAAACAAGGACATGGAGGCATGGATTTTATCATGATTTATCGCTTAGTGAGGTGTTTAAATTTAGGATTACCACTAGATATAAACGTTTATGACAGTGTAATGTGGAGTGCTATCGCTCCTCTTTCTGAACTTTCAGTAGCTGCTAATAGTCAATCTATTATTATTCCTGATTTTACAGGAGGAACTTGGAAGAAGGAGAATCCATTAGGAATTATGAGAGATAATATTTAGTGTTTTTGTAAAATGAATAAAATAATACTCACGCTAATCTGGGGACTTCTTTTTACAACCTGTCAGAAAATAGTCCTACCACTACTACTTATTTACAGAATTTACTAAATTAAACATGACAGAACACGCTCACGCTGTTGATGACATTAATAGCTCTGACTGGTTCTTAAATAATCCTTATACAAAGATTAACTAAAGAACCTAATCCCTAATCGTTCACTTATTCCTTTATTACCTTGCAAGCCTCCAGTATGCAGAGTAAGAATTGTACTTCCTTTTGGAAAATAATCTTTAGATACTAAATCCAAAACGCCCATCATCATTTTACCAGTATAAATAGCATCTAATGGAATATTATGCAACAAATAAAAATCATTTATAAATTTAACTAACTCTTGGGTTACTTTAGCGTAACCGCCTCCTGTATAAGTATTTATGAATTGATAATTCTCTTTAGCTACACAGCTTTTAATATCCTTTGCTAATTTTGAAAATCCTTTAATTGATGGAAAGCCTATTATAGTTTGCTTATCATTTGAAGAATTTATAATACCAGCAATTGTTCCTCCAGTACCTATAGCGCAACAAACATAATCTTGAGTATCATTCGCCCCTAAGATTTCTTCCGCTCCTTTAATTGCTAATTCATTGGTACCTCCCTCTGGCAAAAAATAACAATATCCAAATTGAGAGTTTAATTTTTCCAAAAACTTAGCAGTTCCTTTTAATCGATAATCACTCCTATTTACATAATGTAATTCCATTCCATTTTCTTTAGCGAAATATAAAGTAGGATTTAATGGAAGATGTTGCTCACCTCTTATAATTCCAATACTCTGAAAGCCATTCTCTTTTGCAGCAAAAGCAGTTGCAACAATATGATTGGAATAAGCACCGCCAAAAGTTAATAAGGTTTTATAACCAAGTTTTTTAGCTTCAATTAAGTTATATCTCAATTTAAACCATTTGTTTCCTGAAACAAAAGGATGTACTTTATCTAAGCGCTTTATAAATAAGCGAATATTTTTTTCTTGCAAGATTGGTAATGATATTTCCTGACTTTCTATTTTCATTCGTACAAATATCGTAATTTAGCACAGCCTATGAAAGAATTTTCAAAAATAGACCAACTAGATAAAGAAGATTATTACTACGCTAAAGAAGGCTATATTATATTTACAGAAAAATATCATTTAAAAAGAGGTTATTGCTGCAATAATAATTGCAGGCATTGTCCTTACAGGAAAGAACTAAAGCACAAAAATGACAAATCTTAAACAATCCATTTTACAAGGAATCCCAGATAAAATTCCTGCTAAAAAAGAACGCAATCCAAATATTAGTCATGCCCCTCATAGAAAGGATATATTGAATCAGGAAGAGAAGCAACTTGCTATTCGCAATGCTTTGCGTTATTTTCCTAAACATATGCATGCTACTTTAGCTCCTGAGTTTGCTCAAGAATTAAAAACTTACGGAAGGATCTATATGTATCGTTTTATGCCAGATTATGAGATAAAAGCAAGACCCTTAGATGATTTTCCATATAAAAGTAAACAAGCAGCAGGCATTCAATTAATGCTCTCCAACAACCTAGATAATGCCATTGCACAACATCCTGAAGAGTTGATTACTTAT
>JAYZYW010000045.1:0-15009 GCA_036139835.1 Bacteroidota bacterium | reverse complement strand
TACTAAAACTAAAGTAGAGAGTTTAACAAGAGGAGTGGTTAAAAAATATTTGCTAGCATACATTAATGTTTTTCCTGAATTTAAAACATCATCAACTAAAACAACTACTTTGTTAGTATAATCAACTTCATCTAAATCAGTAGTAATTTCACTTTGGTATGGATTATCTTTATCCAAATCTATAGTTCCTATTTTAGTTTTTATTGAAGAGATCTGATTGATTACTTTAGATAACTTAGAAGCTATAACCTCTCCTCTACCAGATATACCAACAATAACAATTTCATTCTCTTTTGAATTATTCTCATAAATCTGCCAAGCCAATCTGTTAATTTTTTGACTTATTCCCTTACTATCTAATATTTTAGATTTCGTAATCATACTTTGCAAATATAGCAGTTCTTTATTTCCTTGAGCACATAAGATAACTTATTCTTATGAAAAAATAACCCTTAAATAAAAACCCTATATTTGTATATTAGTTAACTTATCCAAAATAATTATGAAAAAAGCTTTACTTCTTATTCCAATTACAATTGCTTTGGCAATATTCTTTTACCCAACAACTTCTAACTCTAATTCTACAGGTTCAGTAGGAGGAAAAACAGGATCTCCAACTGATGGCGCAAGCTGTACTGGGTGTCACTATGCAGGATTAGGAACAGGAGCAACAATTACAATAAATGGGCTAGAAAACGGATATGTGCCAAACCAAGTGTACCAGATCACTGCAGAGATCCAAGGAAACAGTAATCAATATGGTTTTGAAATAACAGCTGAAGAATCAAATTCTGGATCTGCAAAAGCAGGAACTTTCTTTATAACAAATAGTACTGAAACACAATTAACGAACAACAATAAAGCTGTTACTCATAAATTAGCTGGCACGCAGGGGACTGGAATGAAAATCTGGTCTATGAATTGGGAGGCCCCAAATTCTGGTACAGGACCTATTACTTTCTTTGGGGCATTTATGGAGGGGAATATGGATGGAAGTAATTCAGGAGACACCTATCATTCAGCAACTTTAACTATTTCTGAAATACCTGTTTCTACAAATGATCTATCTTCTAAAAATCAGTTTATATTTAATTCAATTACTAAAACAATACAATTACTAGCTAATGCAAAGGTATACGTTTATAGTACAGACGGAAGACTAGTGATTTCTTCAAATAAAGAACACACTAGCTTAACTCATTTATCAAAAGGAAGATACATTATTAAATCAAAAAATAAAACCCAAAAGATTATATTAAACTAATTCTCAATAATCTCGAATTCAGTCCTTCTGTTTGAAGCCCTTCCTTCTTCAGTATTATTTGATTCTACAGGTTTAGATTGTCCGTAACCTTTTGCAATAAGTCTATTCTTATCAACCCCTTTCCCTACTAAATAATTTACAACTGCATCAGCCCTTCTTTGCGATAATAACTCGTTAAAAGATTCAGCACCAACATCATCAGTATGGCCTGAAATTTCAATTCTCAAAGAAAGTATCTCTGCAAGTAAGGCTGCAAGTCTATCAAGCTCAGCATACGAATCTGATTTCACATCCCATTTACCTGTATTAAAGAACACATTCTTTAAAGCAATGTTATTTCCTACTTTTATATTCTTTAGCTCAATATCTTTAGTCACCATATTAAATCCATCTCCTTTAGGTAAATCAAAATTCTCTGAATGGAACAAATAACCTTCAGCAACGACTGATATTCCATAATTTTCTCCAGCTGGTAATGAGAGCAAGAACTTTCCTGTTGCACTATTAGAATAAGCTGAAGTGTAAATTTTGCCTGTTTTATTAATAGTAATATCTATTGCTGCAGCAATAGATTTTTTAGTAACTCCATCAAGAATTCTTCCTTTAAAAACAGTTAATGATTTTTCCTCAAAAGCAATAGGCTCTGCTATTGATTTATCAGAAACTGGGCTTGCAATACTAGCCATTAACTGATCTTCAGAATCTGATGTCATTGGTTTATCAGCACCCCAATAAGTTACTTTATAAATATCTAAGCCACCCTTGCCTCCTGCTCTATTTGAAGCTATATAAGCATATCGTCCACTAGCCGTAGCACTATAAAACAAATCATCATAAGGGGTATTAATAGGATATCCCAAATTTACAGGCTTACCCCAATGTCCTAATTCATCAACATAAGAAACAAAAATATCATAACCTCCTAACGAATTATGCCCTTTTGACGAAAAATACATAGTTCTCGCATCCGGGTGAATATATACTGAGCCTTCTTGGAATTTAGTATTTACCACTCCAGCACTTTGTCCTTTACCCCAAATATTCCTTTCCCTATTCATTACCCCAGAAAAGTAAATGTCTTTATTACTACTATAACCACCATCAGTAATGTAATATACCTTTATATCTGGAGGGTCAAAAGAAGCAAAAGTCTCATCTGCATCTGTATTTCCACCTCTCAACTTCTCTCCCATCTTTCTATTTGCTTGATCCCAATATTTTCCATTTAATTTTGATTCAAAAACATCAGTATTACCATCTTCTTCTTTATAAATTAATAACCTCTGGCCATCATAAGAAAGCCCTCCTGAAACATCATCAGTTAATGTATTTAATTCTGATAATGATGAGATATTTTTAAAATTTCTACCTGACAAATTAGAATAGTAAATATCTTGATCATACGCTCCAATTTCATTTATTATATTCTCATTTTTCCTATTTGATGTAAAAATCAGTAACTCTCCATCTGCACTTAAACAAGGGCTCCAATCATCATATTCTGAATTGATTGCTAAATTATCAACCCAAATTCTGTGTTTATGAGCTAATAAATCTGGTGCTAAAGTGCACTCTTCTATATATCTTTTAGTCAAAATATCATACTGTTCAACTACCTTCTTTTTTGCATTATTCATAAAATACTGATAACTTTCAATAGCTTTAGTGTATTCCCCATCTAATTGCAAAACCATCCCTTGAAAAAAATAAAACTCGGGAGGAAATTCAGCTGAAAGTGAAATAGCTTTATCTAAATACTCCTTGGCAAATTCTTTCCTATTTGTAAAAAGTAATACACTAGCAATCTTATAATTTAAATCTGCATTATTAGGATTAAAACTATGTGCCTTTTGATAATGTAAGTATGCATTTTCTGATTCTATCCTTGCATCTTGTATACTTAAAAAATTCAATAACGCTTTTTCCCTAAATTCATCTGCTATTTTGATACTCTTTTGTGCTGCTTTTAAACCTCCTTTAGCTGCTCTAAAATTAGCGTTTCTAAACTCAACATTCTGAGCTAAAAGTAATTGACAAAAATTAAAAATAGTCAAAAACAATAAAATTCTTTTTAGGTTAATTACAATCATTCACCAAATATTTATTTGCTACATTAATTCCTAATTCCTTTGCTTTAACCCAATCATTACAGGCTCCATCTTCATCTCTTGTCATTTGCCTTGTTATCCCACGATTTAAATAAGCCTTTGCATAATTATTATTTAATGAAATTGCTTTATCAAAAAAGAAAAGTGCTTGAGTATATTGTTTTCTTTGATGATATATCGCCCCTTTATTATTATATGCAGGCGCATATTCATTATCAATAGAAATTGCTTGATCAATATCAATAACGGCATTTTCAATATCATTTAGATCAAGATACAAACTTCCTCTATTATTGTAAGCAAGTACGTAATTTGTATCTTTACTTATCGCTAGTGAATAATAACTTAAGGCTTTTACAGAATCTCCTTGCTTTCTATAAGTACTTGCTAGATTATTATAAATAAAAGCTAAATCTGAATTTAGAGCAATTGCAGTAATATAATCCTTAATAGCAAGCTCATTATTATCTAATAGACGATAGCAACTTGCTCTATCATTAAAAGTTCTTGCATCTTTTATAAGGGCTATTGAATTTGTGAAAGATGAGATTGCCCGTTTAATATCCTTTTGAAGATAAAATAATACTCCAATCTCATAATAAGCCTTTGATTCCTGGTCACTAGATGAAATAATAACATTATACGTATTAATTGCTTCATTAAGATCAGAGATTGATTGAATCTTTGCTATCCCATAAAGAGGAGAAAAATTAGTAGAATCTAAGCTAAATGCCATCTGATAATCTGATATAGCTAAACTATTATTGGAACCTTCATAACACTTTGCTCTATAAAAATACGCTTGAGCAAAAGAAGAATCAATAACAACAGCATTAGTAAAATTGACAATAGCCTCCTGAAAATTCTGATTATTAAACAACTCCAAACCATCATTATATGCCTTTCTAGAAGTTGAAAATAACTCATTTTGCTCATTTAGTACAATTATTGAATCTTGAAAACTAAGTTCAAAATCAGTTAAAGTAGTATCAATAATTATACTATCTACACTTTGCGAGAAGGTAAAATTAGCAGCAAATATTAGCACAAAAAAAAGCAATATTTGTTTCCTCATAATCTCATTTTAATAAAGTTTAAAAATAAAAAAATAATAGTCAGAAATTAAATTATAAAAAAATAGATTTCAACATATGTTAGCAAAAATGAGCAGCAATTCTGCTAAAATACAATTCATCTCAATAATTTTGATTATAAGAATACTCTAATAAACCATCTATTTATTTAAGCTCTACAAATAACTGATTATATTGAAGTTAAAAATACACAATGACATAGTGTCATGTCTTATTTTTAATGTTTTTACAGAAATAATTATCTACTTCTGATTTTGTATTTTTGCAAAATGAGAATAGACATCATTACAATTTTTCCTGATTTCTTTAAGCACTTTTTTAAATACTCAATTTTAAAAAGAGCTCAAGAAAATAACCTTATAGACATCTATATTCACGACCTTAGAGAACACTCAAGTAACAAACAAAAAAGTGTTGATGATTATCAATTTGGCGGCGGATCAGGAATGGTACTGTGCATACAACCTATTGATGATTGCATAAATCAGCTCAAAACCCAAAGAGAGTATGACGAAATTATTTATCTATCTCCTGATGGAGAGACTCTTAATCAGCAAATTTGCAATACATTATCTACATACAAGAATCTAATCCTGCTTTGTGGCCACTACAAAGGTATTGATGAAAGAATAAGAGAATTACACATAACTAAAGAGATAAGCATAGGTGATTATGTGCTTACAGGAGGAGAAGCAGCTGCTGCAATCATAACAGATTCAATTGCTCGATTAGTCCCTGGCGTAATTTCTGATGGAACATCAGCACTAACAGATTCTTTTCAAGACAATCTACTTACACCTCCAATATACACAAGACCAGCTAACTATAAGGGAATGAAGGTTCCGAAAGTATTACTATCTGGGAATGAGAGAATTATCAATCAATGGAGGGAAAAAAAAGCGCTTAAAAGAACACAAGAAAGAAGACCTGATTTGTTAAAATAAAAATGTTTATTTTATTTAATTACAGAATTAAAAAATATCCGTAATATTGCAACCCGATTTTCAACCCTAATATTAAAAAAATGAACATTACTGAAACAATCGCAAAAGAGCTGACCAAAAGTAGAGATTTTCCGTCATTTAAAGCTGGAGACAACATTACTGTATACTATACCATTAAAGAAGGAGGGAAAGAAAGAACTCAGCTATTTAAGGGAGATGTAATCCAAACAAAAGGAACTGGAGCAACTAAGACTTTCACCATTAGAAAAATATCTCACTCAGTAGGGGTAGAAAGAATTTTTCCTGTAAACTCACCATTAATTAAAAAAATTGAAGTAAACAAAAAAGGTAGAGTAAGAAGATCAAAAATATTTTACTTAAGAGAATTAACTGGGAAAAAAGCGAGAATTAAAGGGATGAAAGACTAATCTCTATAACATATTACACAATGAATCCTGCTATATGCAGGATTTTTTATTGACTAATTATTTTAAATTCTGTCCTTCTATTCTTGCTTCTCCCCTTTTCAGTATCATTACTAGACACTGGATGAGATTCTCCAAAGCCATTAAAAAACACTCTTTCCTCAGATATTCCTTGTATTAAAACAAGATTCCTAACAGCTTTTGCTCTGTTCTCTGATAACAACTGATTATCTACCTTATCCCCAACATTGTCAGTAAAGCCATTTATTTCAATAATCAGTGTGTTATTTACTTCTAAATATTTAGCAAACTCTATCAAAATTTCCTTTGTAGCGCGCTTCACCTCATAGGAATTATTATCAAAGTAAATATTTTCTATATTAAAAGACTTTCCCTCATCTAATGATTGCATTTCAAAGTTCAAATCAGCAGGAGAATTAAAAGAAGTGTCGTTGGCAGAAACATAAGTAGAATGAAAAGCAAAACCCTTCTTCTTTATAGTTATTAAAACATCATCATCTTGAGCTAATGTAAGAGAAGAAACATAAGCCCCCTCTTCAACTTTAATAGTTGTTATTTTTTGTGTTGTTATATTCTTGATCTCTAACTCAACATCTTCCATCACTTGCTTATTCTCATCTAACAAGTCTCCTTTTAAGAAAAGTACTCGCTCTGGCTTAGCACCATCATATAAAACAAAAGAATAAATATCCCAACCTCCTACCCCATTCAGACTATTAGATGCAAAATATGCCTGCTTTCCATCCGTACTTACAAAAAGTGAAATTTCATCAGCAACCGTATTAATAGGATAGCCAATATTTATAGGTTTTTGCCAATTACCCAAACTGTCTTTTCTTGAATAGAATATATCAAACCCTCCTAAGGTTGGAAAATTTGTTGAAGAAAAAAACAAGGTCTTTCCATCCGTATGTAAATACGGAGATTTCTCAAATTCATTACTATTAATGTTAGAACCCAAATTCTTAGGACTCGTCCAAGAACCATTTACTTTATTAATTTCATACAAATCCATTTTACCATAACCTCCGCTCCTATCACTAGAAAAAATAATCGTTCTACCATCAAAAGAAACGGTAGGTTGGGATTCCCAGGAATCAAGTCTTGAAATAGATCTGGGAAATGATTGAACATCAGACCAAATACCATTCTCTCTATTTACATAATAAATATCACAATTATTATACCCTTTTTTATCTTTAGTGCATTTTGTGTAATATAATATGTTATTATCAATTGTGATAGAAGCTCCCCCTTCATTACTCTCTAAATTAAAAGGAAAAGGAAGTGCTTGCCCAACTTCAAAATTGCCATTTATCTTCTTACTAAAGACAAATTCCTCCACAGTAGCAGTTGCAATAGACTCTAAACTTATTCTATCCGATCTTCTTGTAAAAAATGAGTATTCCTGATCTGGTGAAATTATAGGCAAATACTCATCATTTCTAGTTGAAATTCCTTTAACTATTTGAGGATTGAACTTTACAGGATTATTTATAATCTCAGCAAGAATCTTTGCGTTCTCATACAGCATAATTGCATCAGAATAATAAGGATCCTCAATTTGTAAAGCAATCGCTTTGCTTAGGTAAATATCAGCATTTACATAATCTTTTCTGCTATAAGCGATTTCCCCCAAAAAATAGTACGCTTTAGGGAAATTATTCGGACAACTATCAATAGCTTTTAAGGCTTCCGTTTCAGCATCAAAAGAATCACCTCTTCTCCATAAAACTTCAGATTTTAACACAAAAAAAACAGCTGCTTCATGTGCATTTTTCAAAGCATCAACAGCTTCATAATATACTCGTTTCTCAATGAGCTTCTCAATCTTTCTAACTAATCTTTTATCTTTATTTTTATCAGGGTAACATTCTTGAGCAAAAACAGTATGAAGAGACAAAAAGAAAAAAACAAAGATTATACGCATCTTCAACTCATTAATTCCTCTTGAGTTACATCTCTTAACTCTCCCTCAGTAGACGCCACAACTGTTGCTGCTGTTGCATCACCTGTTACATTCACAACTGTACGTATCATATCTAGTATTCGATCAACGCCAAAAATAAGAGCAAGCCCTTCAACTGGAACATTAATTGCCCCCAAAACAATTACCAACATTACCATTCCTGCACCAGGAACTGCTGCCGCTCCAATGGAAGCCAAAGTAGCTGTAAGCACAATGGTTAATTGTTGAGATAAATCTAACTCAATACCAAAAACCTGCGCAATAAATACTGCTGCTACCGCCTGATACAGTGAAGTTCCATCCATATTGATAGTAGCTCCTAGAGGCAAAACAAAAGAAGAGACCTCTTCTGAAACCCCTAAATGATCCTCACATCTTTCCATAGTAACTGGTAAAGTGGCGGCACTTGAGCTTGTAGAAAAAGCCAACATCTGTGCAGGAGAAATCCCTTTAAAGAAATTAAAATACTTAACCTTTGTAAATATACTAAGGATTACAGGATAAACTAAACAAGCCATTAGAAACAAGCCTACAATAACAGTAACAGAATATTTACCTAAAGCAATAAATAAAGTAGCACTAGCTCCAAAATCAACTACCAAGCCTCCTAAGAGTGCAAATACTCCATAAGGTGCTGCCAACATAATTAAATCAACAATTACTAAGATAATATCATTTATTCCATCAAAAAAACCTTTAACATACACTGTTCTTTCTTTTGGCAACATTACTATAGCGATACCAAATAAAATAGCAAAGAAAATAACTTGCAACATATTGCTATTATTACTAACTGACTCAAAAATATTAGTAGGAATAATATCTACTACAAATTGTAAAGGGCCTTCTTCTTTCACCTCATCTGCAGCTGTAATCTTTGCACTTGCTCCTTCTTGATTTCCTGCAGCTAACGGAATAGTATCTTTATCAAAATCTGCCCCTGGATTTACTGTATTCACTAATAGTAAACCAATGGTTACAGCAATAACTGTTGTAGTTAAATAAAAAGCAACTGTTTTTGCCCCTATCCTACTTAATCTTGAAATATCTGACAAAGAGGCTACTCCTTTAATTAATGATGCAAACACAAGGGGTACTGCAATTAATTTTAAGAGATTAACAAAAATAATACCCCATGGTTTTATCCAGTCATTTGTAAAATCTACCCAACCCATTTTGGAAGCAATAAGGCCATAAACTACACCCAATACCATTCCAATAATAATTTTCCAATGTAATGCTAATTTTTTCATTTATTCTATAACTATTCTTTTCTCTACCGTCCCATCATTATAGATATAAAAGAGAGTTATGTTTCTCCTGTATGGAGTCTCTTGACCTAATACATCAACAATCTTAATTAATTTAACTGGATTAGGATCTTCTAAATTAGCAAAATGTGTTGAATTACAATTCATAACACACTGAAGAGAGTCGGTAAATAATCCTAACCCTGTCCCTGGATCTATACATGAACCAGCAACACAATTCCAACTAGGGTCTGGTGGCAATACACAATTCATAACACACTGAAGAGAGTCAGTAAATGATCCTAATCCTGTCCCTGGATCTATACATGAGCTAGCAATACAATCCCAAGTAGGATTTGATGGGGTATAGAAAAACCAATCAAATTTTTGTGCTCTATAAAGATTTCCTCCATTAGCATATTCCAATTGAAAAACAATTTGATTATTTGAATCTACTTCTGTAACAACGGACCCAGTATTTAACCATTGGAGGTTACCAAAATTAATAAGAGTATTTCCATTTGGAAGCCTTTGCACTCCACCTATTGATGGCGTGTATAAAGAATCAGGGTGAATAAATTCCCATACTTTGGTAGCAGTCATTAAAAGAGTATCCAATTCATACTCAACAGCTCTTGATAAATTTACTCCTATATGCTGATCACTAAAATTACCATTATCATATAAAAGATATCTATTATTACCTAAACTCCTTATTGAATGCTGATGTGTAAAAGGATAATCATTTATAAAATTAAATTCATTCCGTACACCTCCCCATCTCCAAATAATTTCACCTGTTATTCTATGTATTTTAGTTATTTCATCTAAATTTCTATTAGAAAATATGAAATTTCCATCAAAATCAATGTCAATTGCATTCGTATGTATAAAGTTAAGATTAGCAGCAGTCCATGGAGCAAGGTACGCGTTATCTGTTATATGAAAATGATCCCAACTTTTCCATTCAAAAATTACATTATGATTAGGATCTAATTCTTGAATTATTAAACCCTCAATTATTGCATTTGGATCACCTCCTGGAACAACTGTATCCATTGCATAAGGCTGTTCATCATAACAAAAAAGAACATAATTTCCATTTGAAAGTGCTAAAAAATCATGATTATCAGCAATATAGCCATTTTGAGCATAAACAGAATCTATTTCATTTTGCAAAGAATCCATAATAAACCAACCTTTTGAAGATCTATCATAATATGATAACTGATTATTATAATTTACTTTAAAATCCCACCCCTTCATGCCCCAATTTTCTGAAAATATTTCTATTCCTGTTGGATCAACAATCTTAACAGGCTTTTGAGGTGTTCCTCCTCTTTGAAAAAAGAGATTGCCATTCCATGCACTAGGAGTATTAACTGTAATCGTATATCCAGGTCCTCCAGGCTGTCCAAACCCAATCACTGGGAAAAAAAGTAATATAAATATGATTTTTTTCATAATCTTAAATTTTACTCATTAAACTCCTTAAATAATGATCTGCTAAAGTAAGTGCCAACATACTTTCTACAATAGGAACTGCTCTTGGCACCACGCAAGCATCATGTCTGCCTTTTCCTTGGATTTCTACTGCAATGCCATCTTTATCAATGGTGTTCTGTTTTTGCATAATAGTCGCAACTGGCTTAAAAGCTACTTCACAATAAATATCATTTCCATTACTTATCCCTCCTTGTATCCCTCCAGAATAATTTGTTTTTGTTGTACCACTATTATCTATTAAAATATCATTCACTTCACTTCCCTTACTAGAAGCTATATCCACTCCTCCAAATCCATATTTAAAGCCATGCACAGCATTTATACTAAGCATAGCCTTACCTATATCTGCATGCAATTTATCAAAAACTGGCTCTCCCCATCCCGTAGGAACTCCTACGGCAATTACTGTGATTTCCCCTCCAATAGTATCTCCTTGCTTTTTAACCTTTTCAATTTGTGTAATCATCTTATTAGCATATTCCAAATCAGGACATCTTACAAAGTTACTATAAGTAGACAATAAATCCAAATCCTTATAAGATGTAGTCATTTTCACACTACCAACAGCGCTTACATAAGCAGCAACTTTTATTTTTACTTTATTTAGTATCTGCTGAGCAATAGCTCCAGCTACCACCCAATTAGCAGTTTCTCTAGCAGAAGATCTTCCTCCTCCTCTATAATCTCTTATCCCATATTTTTCTTGATAAGTAAAATCAGCATGTGAAGGGCGAAAAGTATCTTTTATATGCATATAATCTTTTGATTTTTGATCTTTATTATTAATTATAAAACCAATAGGTGTTCCAGTAGTCTTGCCTTCAAAAATTCCTGACAAAAATTCTACAGTATCACTTTCTTTTCTACTAGTCGTAATCTTACTTTGTCCTGGTTTTCTTCTATCTAACTGTTTTTGAACTTCCTGAAAATCCAGATCCAATCCAGCAGGACAGCCATCAAGAATACCTCCAATAGCTACTCCATGCGACTCTCCAAAAGTTGTTAATTTGAGTGTTTTCCCAAAGGTGTTTCCCATAAGGCAAATATAACATAATTGATTGGAGTGAATTTTGTATTTTCGCACAATCCAAAAACTCGATGAAAATAATAATTAAAAATATTGCAGAACTAATACAAACAGAAACCACTGCTAGAAAATGGGTTGCCGGTGCAGATATGCAAAGTCTAAACACTATAAAAGATGCTTTTATAGAGATTGAGAATAAAATTATTACAAAGTTTGGGAGCATGAATGATTGGACTGGAATTGATAACTGGAGTGATACTGAGATAATTGATGCTGAAGGAGGAATGATTTTTCCAACTTATTGCGATAGCCACACTCATTTAGTTTTTGCAGCAAGTAGAGAAGAAGAATTTGTAGATAGAATAAATGGTCTTTCCTATGAGGAAATAGCCAAAAAAGGAGGCGGGATCCTGAATTCTTCAAAGAAATTACAAAACGCTACTGAAGACGAACTATTTGAAGATGCGTTTACTCGTTTAAATGAAGTAGTAAAAATGGGCACTGGAGCCATTGAGATTAAAAGTGGATATGGCTTAACACTAGAATCAGAGCTCAAAATGCTTAGAGTAATTAAACGCTTAAAAAACACTTCTGATGTAACAATAAAAGCAACTTTCTTAGGAGCTCATGCCCTACCAAAAGAGTTTAAAGACAATAAAGATGGATATATGAATTTGGTAATAAATGAAATGCTTCCAAGAATAGCAGAAGAAAATCTAACTGATTATGTAGATATCTTCTGTGAAAAAGGATACTTTACTGTTGATGATACCAAGAAATTATTAGAAGCAGCAAATAAATTTGGCATAAAAGCAAAGACGCATGTCAATCAATTTAATGCTATGGGTGGCATAAAAGCATCTGTTGATTTAGGAGCTATTTCTGTTGACCACTTAGAAGAAATGAATGAAGAGGATTTTGATGTACTTTCAGGCAGTAGTTGTATGCCAACAATACTACCCGCATGCTCTTTCTTTTTAGGAATTCCTTATAGCCCTGCAAGAAAAATGATTGATAAAGGCTTACCTATTGCTTTAGCAAGTGATTATAATCCTGGATCTTCCCCTAGTGGAAATATGAATTTTATAACATCATTAGGAACTGTAAAACTAAAAATGACACCAGAAGAAGTTATTAATGCGACAACAATAAATTCAGCTTATGCCATGGGAGTAGAAAAAGAATTAGGAAGTATTGCAATAGGCAAAAAAGCAAATCTCTTTATTACAAGACCTATCCCAAGCTATGCTTATTTAGCTTATAGTTTTGGACAAAATATGATTAAAAAAATAATTATTAACGGGAAATTACAATAAAAAGAAAAGCCCTACTTTTCAATAGGGCTTGACTAATAAATATCAAAAAAAGTTACTTTCGTTTTTCCATATAATAATAATGTACTGTTGCTCCTTGATTATTACGCTCCACATTAGCATGAGCAAATTCCCAGCCTGCTCTTGCAGCAGCATTCACTGCATGAGCCATTGATTTATATTGTTGGCTAGATAAATCTTCTTCATCATTCGTTCTAAGTCCACCAAAATCAAAAGTGATTTTTATCCTATTTTCCATTGCAGCTCGTGTATCAGAAGTAGAATTAAGATTTCCAGCACCTCCTCGATTCATCATCGTATGACCAGTAATAACCATAAATTGATATGCTATTTTTGAAGATCCTTGAGTTGTCTCATTTTTATCTTTTTTACTTCTTTTTTGTCCCATTGTGAAAAACGGAACCATAGCTACTAACATAATTAGTGTTAACTTTTTCATTATTTGTTTTTTTAAATTAATACGATTTATTAACGCAATAATACAAAATATTATTGTCCTTATAAAATAATAGACACATCAGAATCTATATTTTCCTAAAAATTTGAAATTATTTAACGCTTATTTCCACACGTCTATTTTTTGCTCTTCCTTCTTCAGTTTCATTCTCAGAAACTGGTTTCCATTCCCCTTCTCCTTTAATTGTAATTCTTGAAGCTTGCAACCCTTTATTTACTAAATATCTTTTTACTGCAGTTGCTCTTTGAATAGATAAATTTAAATTGAAATTGTCAGAACCAGAAGCATCAGTATGACCAACTAGTAAAACTGTGAATTTTTTATTTAATTGCAAATCATAAATCAAACTAAATAAATCAATTTCTTTTGGTTTAGCACTATTAACATCAAATAAAATTGGATTTATCAAAAGCTCAGTAAATTTTTTCTCCATTTCAGCTTCTTGCTGCTTAATAATTTCTTCAGCTTTAGCCAATTCTTTTTCTTTGGCTAATAATTCAGCAGATAACTTGGCTTTCTCCAATTCCTTTAAGTAATTAGAAATTTTAATAACTGCCTCATCTGAATAACCATAAAGATCAAGTAAATAATCTCCCTTTAATTTTGCAATTAAAGCAGTATCACTAGGGTTGTTTTCTAAAATTGACTTCTCTAATTCTATTGCGTAATTAGATAATTTAATTACTTCATCTTGAGAAAATACGTTTTTATTAGGATCTTGAGCAAACAATAATGAGAAACTAAACGTAAAGAAAACGAATATAGATAATTTGTTCATCTTTTTTATTTATTAATGATTCCTCTTATATGTTGTAAAGCATCTTTAGCCTGTTGACTTTTTGGCTTTAAAATAGGCACTTCTTTAACCGGATTGATTTTAAATACTAATCCAATATTAGCCTGTAAATAAGGGTCTTTCGCAAATTTTGCTTGACCCTCAAAGTTTACAGCCATAACCTTTGTTAGCCAAAGATTTGCACCTAAAGCTGTATTAAATGTAGGTTGAAAATTATCATCATAGAGAGTTGTTGAAGTCAAATGGTCATTATCTCTATAAGTTAACCCAGAACCTAATAAAGCATATGAATCAAACCATTTATCAACAGCTAAAAGCTCATATTTAAAATTAACATCTATTGCTCCAAATCCATGTGGTTTCAAAGAGGTAGACGCAAATACCAACTGCATACTTAATCCTTCCAATTTTAAATCTTTCTCTGCAGAAAAACGTGCAGGATAATATGTGTACTCTAACAAGGAGATGGAAGAAGAAAAATTCGCATTATTATCCTTAATAATTGAGCCTCCAAATCCAACTTTCCATGGAGTTTCTATTAGCCATTCCCCACAACTTCTTTTTTCAGAATTTTTGTCTATTTGCTGTCCATTTATTTTTAAAGTTCCAGTAAATATTAATACTAGAAAAAACGCTATACTTATTATATTCTTTGTTTTCATTTTTTACTTAATTTTTAAATAAGCTTGCAATAATACAAAAAAAACTATTGTCCTCCTAAAATAATAGGTAAATCACCATCGCCATTACCAATGACAATCACCTTAGAATTTGGTGACTTAGAGATCTCTTGAGTCGCCTCTACTCCTTTCCA
>JAYZYW010000044.1:0-14910 GCA_036139835.1 Bacteroidota bacterium | reverse complement strand
GCAGCAATTACAGAAGGAGAGGTAGCTGAGGCCTTTCAAATGGCAGCACTTAAAAAGCTTCCAATCTTGTATTTGGTACAAGATAATGAATGGGATATTTCAGCGCATGCCTCTGAAACAAGAGCAGTGGATGCAACTCATTATGCAAAAGGGTTCGGACTAAAAACCTATACCATTGATGGTACTGATTTTACGGAATCTTATAATTGTATTAAAGAAGCTTTTAAAGAGATAAGAGAAAAAAGAACTCCTATTTTAGTGCATGCAAAAGTTCCACTTCTAAATCACCACACATCAGGAGTTAGAATGGAATGGTACAGGGATGATTTAGATGAAGCAAAAAGTAAAGATCCTTTTCCAAAACTTAAAACAGAACTATTAAAGAATGGCTTTACTGAAAAGGAACTTTCAAAAATTAAGCAATTAACAAAACAAACTGTTACTACAGATTATCAAAAAGCACTTAAAGCAGAAAATCCAAAGCCAGAAGATTTATTTACACATGATTTTGCTCCTACTTCAATTTTAGAAGAAAAAGGAGAAAGAGCACCAAAAGATAAAGATGCCACTATAATGGTTGACTCTGCCCTATTTGCTATAAAAGAATTGATGACTGCACATACTGAATGTTTACTTTACGGACAGGATGTAGGAAAGCGACTAGGAGGAGTCTTTCGTGAAACAGCAACGCTTGCAGACACATTTGGGGATAATAGAGTATTCAACACTCCTATTCAAGAAGCATTTATTATTGGAAGTACCGTTGGAATGTCTGCCGTAGGGCTGAAACCAATTGTTGAAGTACAATTTGCAGATTATATTTGGCCAGGATTAAATCAACTTTTTACAGAAGTAAGTCGTTCAAATTATTTATCAAACGGAAAATGGCCTGTGAGCTGTATTATCCGTGTTCCAATTGGAGCTTATGGAAATGGTGGTCCTTATCATTCTTCTTCTATAGAATCTGTACTAGCTCAGATTAAAGGAATAAAAATTGCTTATCCATCAACTGGCGCTGATTTAAAAGGACTTATGAAAGCTGCTTATTATGATCCTAATCCTGTTATTATCTTAGAACATAAAGGACTCTATTGGGGTAAAATAAAGGGAACGTCAGCAGCCAAAACTATTGAGCCCTCCAAAGATTATGTTATTCCATTTGGCAAAGGAAGAATTGCTTTAGAAAGCAATAATGATGATGATACTATCTGTATCATTACATATGGAATGGGAGTTTACTGGGCACTAAATGCAGCAAAAGAGCATAAAGGAAAAGTAGAAATTATAGATTTAAGAACTATTTATCCTTTAGATGAGCAATTAATTTTTGAAAGAATAAACAAACATGGGAAATGCTTAGTTCTTACTGAAGAACCTTATCATAATTCCTTTGCGCAGGCCTTATCTGGAAGAATACAAGAAAACTGTTTTAATAATTTGGATGCTCCTATTTTTGTTATGGGTTCTGAAAATTTACCAGCTATAGGTTTAAATTCTACTTTGGAAGCAACAATGCTACCAAATGCCGAAAAAGTAAGCAAAAAAATTAAAGAGATTTTAGCGTATTAGTATTCAATCCTTGCATGGTGAATATTTACAAGCTTCTTCTTAAAGAGTTTTTTCAATTGCGTGATTTCCTTTAAGGTAAGGTCTACATTTACAAATTGATCATCTTTAAGTTGTTTATTAATCACTATCTCTATCAAGTTATCAATATTCTCAGCAGTTGGATTCTTAAGACTCCTAGCAGATGCTTCTGCTGAATCTGCCATCATAAGTATAGCCATTTCCTTAGAAAATGGTTTTGGACCAGGATAAGTAAAATCCTTTACATCCACTTCTTCGTCTGGAAAGTTAGCAATATATTGCTTATAAAAATATTGAACAGTAGTAGTTCCATGATGTGTTCTAATAAAGTTAATAAGTTCATCAGGAAGATGATTCTCTTTAGCAATCTCTATTCCATCAAATACATGATTAATTATTATTTCTGCACTTTTATCAAATTCAATATCCTCATGAGGATTTGAATTACTACTTTGATTCTCAATAAAATACATAGGATTTCTTAGCTTTCCAATATCATGATAAATAGCTCCAGCCCTAATTAATAAAGCATTAGCTCCAACTTCAAGAGCTCCCATTTCAGCTAAATTAGCAACTTGCAAAGAATGCTGAAAAGTTCCTGGAGCTTCCTCAGATAACCTTCTAAGTAAAGGACTATTCGTATCTGTTAATTCTAATAAAGAGACATCCGAGACCAAAGAGAAAATTTTTTCAAATAAAAAAACGATAGGATATGCAAAAATGGTAAGTGCTCCACTAATTGTAAATTGCAATAATTTCACGCCTTCTATACCAGAAAAAGAGGCATCATGTGTAATGGACAAAGCAATATAAACCAACAAATATGCCCCCATAACTTTAATAACTGACATGAATAATTGTGCTCTTTTATACATCTTAAGTACAGTAAGAATAGAGATAATACCAGCTATTAATTGTAAAAATACAAACTCAAATCCGTTAGGCATAATAAACCCAATAATCAAAATCGTAATAAGATGCACAAATAAAGCAACTCTGTTATCAAAAAATGCTTTAAGAATTATAGGAGAGATACAAAAAGGGATTAAATAAATCCAATCAACAGCTAATGACAAAACAATTGTAGAAATAAGAACCATAATAACAATTAAGGATAATATCATACTAATCTTAGTTGTATTTTCTAATATTTTATCTCTATATTGCCTTAAAAATAACCACAACATTAATAATGAAGTCCCTACCAAAATAAACTGTCCAAAAAGAACTAGTAAATAAGAACTTTTCCCCCACATTGCACCTTCATATTTTTGCTTTAAACTCAATAATTCTTGGTAATTCTTAGCATCTACCAACTCTCCCTTATTAATGATTACTTGCCCAGAAACAATTAATCCTTTTGTAGGGCTAATATTTAATAACTCGCTGTTCAACAGCTCATCAGTAGCTAACTTATCAAAAAGAATATTTTGCTCCACATATGCTAACAAAAGGGGCACTAAGAATTTATATTCTTCATTAGATAACTTACTAATAAGATTAATCTTATTTGCAGCAGAATTTACTGTATAAAAATCATCAATATTTCTCCTCTCAGCAATTAATTCTGACTTTAGTAATATTTGATCACCTACTTGAAGATTAGAGCTATTATTTAGCTGAATTATACCTTTTAAATAAATATCCTTAAGATAATTATAGCCAAAATTTACTAAATTATTTTTCTGAGTATTTGCTAACTTAGTTTTATTTTTAAATAAGTTTTTAAATGTAAAGTTTCCATCCTTTTTGAGCCCATTTTTTGCAGCCCATTTTGTTTCAAAATCATTTACAAAATTTTCCACATTAATCTCAAAAATAGGCTCTGAATAATTATAAATTGGCAAATGCTGAGATTCTATAATTTCACGTTCCTTACTTAATTCATTATCAGACTTTAAAACTGAAAAATCAAAAGGAGCAATAATTGATTCATGTAACCATGGTTTCCCTTTTGTAAATTCATACTTAAATTTTGCTTGTCTAGGAAAAAGATATAAGATGACAACAAGTGTTAGAACAAATAAAAATAATCTGAAAATTGGCTCATTACTATCTCTAATTTTAGATAAAATATTTTTCATTATTAGCTTTATTATCAATAGCGAAAATAAGTATAATTTAACTAAATTCGCACCATATTTAAAATCTTAAACTATTTAATATCATGAAAGAAGTAGTAATTGTATCCGCAGTGCGTACGCCAATTGGAAGTTTTGGAGGGTGTTTATCATCAGTATCAGCAACAAAATTAGGTGCTGCAGCTATTAAAGGCGCCATGAAAAAAGCAGAAATTAAGAATAAAATAGTTGATGAAGTCTTTATGGGCAATGTTTTACAAGCAAATTTAGGACAAGCTCCAGCTAGGCAAGCAGCTATTTTTGCAGGAATTTCTCAAGATGTACCATGTACTACAATAAATAAAGTATGTGCATCAGGAATGAAATCAATTATGCTTGCAGCACAAACAATTATATGTGGTGATAATGATGTTGTAATTGCTGGGGGAATGGAAAATATGTCAAGTGTACCTCATTATTTTGCACAAGGAAGAACAGGCAGAAAATTAGGTGATATGAAACTTTTAGATGGAATGGTAAAAGATGGATTGACAGATGTTTACAATAGAGTGCATATGGGTATTTGTGCTGAAACTTGTGCCAAAGATATGCAGTTTAGCCGTGAAGAACAAGATGCTTTTGCTATTGAATCTTACAATAGAAGCACAAACGCATGGAGTAAAGGAAAATTTACAAATGAAGTAATTTCTATAGAAGTTCCTCAAAGAAGAGGTGATGCTTTAATCATCTCAGAAGATGAAGAATACAAGAATGTAAGAATGGAAAAAATTTCTGCCTTAAGACCAGTATTTGATAAAGCAGGTACAATTACAGCTGCAAATGCTTCTACACTTAATGATGGTGCCTCTGCCCTTGTCTTAATGAGTGCAGATAAAGCTGCAGCATTAGGGATCCCTCCAATCGCAAAAATTAGAAGTTATACAGATGCAGCTCAGGAACCAGAATGGTTTACAACTGCTCCAGCCAAGGCCTTGCCAATTGCTATAGCTAAAGCAGGTCTTAACAGTCATAATATTGATTATTATGAATTAAATGAAGCATTCTCTGTTGTAGGACTTGCAAATATGAAAATACTCGATCTTGATTCTTCTACTGTTAATGTAAATGGTGGTGCTGTATCATTAGGGCACCCTCTTGGTAGTTCTGGATCTAGAATTATTGTAACTCTTATAAATGTTTTAAAGCAAAATAATGGGAAAATTGGTGCAGCAGGAATTTGTAATGGTGGTGGTGGTGCTTCTGCAATGGTTATTGAATTAATATAATGCAGTACGGAATTTCAAATCTTTCTATAGTTCCTATGAGGAATGAAGCTTCTGATCAAGCAGAAATGGTCAATCAAATATTATTTGGGGAGCATTTAAAAGTTTTAGAAATTCGAAAAAAATGGAGTAGAATTCGCCTAGCTCACGATAGTTATGAGGGATGGATTTGCAATAAACAATGGTTAGAGATTTCTAAAGAAGACTATAAGCAATTAGATAAAGATATATCTACAATGACTACAGATATCTTAGATATTATCACTAAGGATCACCATCAGCCCATAGTAATTGGAAGTGTTCTGCCTTTTTATAAAAGTGGGCATGCACTAATAAATAATGAACTTTATCAGTTTGATGGGCTTACAACTCCAGGTTTTGTTAAAAAACAAAAATTAATAGGAAATGCTTTAATCTATTTAAATGCACCTTATTTATGGGGAGGTCGTTCACCACTAGGTATTGACTGTTCTGGTTTAACTCAAATGGTGTACCGATTGCAAGGAATTGATTTACCAAGAGATGCTTATCAGCAAGCTAAAGTTGGAACTACCCTTAGTTTTGTTGAGGAAAGTGAGCCTGGAGATTTAGCATTTTTTGATAATGAAGAAGGAGACGTTACTCATGTCGGGATGATCTTAGAAGATAATCACATAATACACGCATCAGGAAAGGTAAGAATTGATAGAATTGATCAACAAGGAATTTTTAATACTGAATTAGGCAATCATACTCATAAATTAAGATTGATAAAAAGCATTTGTTAAGATGCAAAATATCCCTTTAGCCGAACGAATACGTCCAAAAAAACTATCAGAAGTAATAGGACAAAAACATCTTATTGGTTCAAAAGGGCCTCTTAAAACAGCAATAAACAATAAACTCATTCCTTCAATGATACTATGGGGGCCCCCTGGCGTTGGAAAAACTACTTTATCCAACTTAATTGCCCAAGAATTAGATAGGCCTTTTTACACTTTATCAGCTATTAATTCTGGAGTTAAAGATGTACGTAAAGTCATAGAAAAGGCTTCTTCACTTGGTTTATTTGGGAAAAATATCCCAATTCTTTTTATTGATGAAATCCATAGATTTAGCAAGGCTCAACAAGATTCTTTATTAGGAGCTGTTGAAAAAGGTGTAATAACCCTCATTGGAGCAACAACAGAGAACCCTTCTTTTGAAGTAATATCTGCACTACTTTCTCGATCACAAGTATATGTATTGGAATCATTATCTAAAGATAATTTGCAAGAATTACTAGAGAGAGCTATAAGTTATGATGACGTTTTGAGCAAACTCAAAATTACATTAAAAGAAACTGAATCTTTAATGCAAATTTCAAGTGGAGATGCCAGAAAACTACTTAATATTTTAGAGCTAGTTGTCAGTTCAATTGACAAAAAAGAGATTATAATTACTAACGATCTAGTAATTGAAAAAGCTCAACAAAATATAGTACGTTATGATAAAAATGGCGAACAACATTACGATATTATTTCTGGATTTATTAAATCAATTAGAGGGAGTGATCCAAATGCAGCCGTTTATTGGCTTGCCAGAATGATAGAAGGTGGAGAAGATGTAAAATTTATTGCCAGAAGACTTTTAATTTTAGCATCAGAAGATATTGGAAATGCAAACCCAACCGCCTTAATAATGGCTAATAATTGCTTTCAAGCAGTAAATGTAATTGGGTATCCTGAAGCCAGAATTACGCTATCGCAGACTGTTATTTATTTAGCATGTTCTGCAAAAAGCAACTCTGCCTATATGGCAATTAATGAGGCACAAGAAGAAGTGAAAAATAGCGGAAACTTATCCGTTCCCTTGCATTTACGCAATGCTCCTACCAAACTGATGAAGGAATTAGGTTACGGAAAAGATTACCTATATTCACATAATAAACCTACTGATCAACAAGAGTTCCTACCTAATGAGATCATTGGAAATACTTTTTATAACCCTTCTAATAATAACAAGGAAAACACCTTTAGAGAGGGATTAAAAAACCTTTGGAAAGGAAAGTATAATTATTAACCTATCTTTGTAAGATGAAAAAACTACTGATTATTGCATTAGCAACTCTACTTCTCTTTGCTTGCAAACATGAATTAGAACGTCCTACCTGGGATGTGAAAATGATTGTTCCTTTAGTGCATACTAAAATGACTATAAATAACATGCTTTCAGACACCAATCTTAATATCTTTGAAAATCCTGATGGCTTTATTAATTTAGTTTATGCAGAAAGTTTCATAGATATTAATTTAGATACATTAATTAAAATTGATGCTATTGCTGACGAACAAACACACACTTTAGACTCAGCAACTTTTGCTGATGTAGTTATTACTGATACAGCCACAATAGGAGAAGCAATTACCGAAATACCGTTGGGCACAATACTTTTACCTGATGGAAGCACTAGTAGTATTCCTGCATTACCAAATATTGCCAATGAAGATACAATCAATATTAATGCAAGTGAATATTTTAAAACTATGACCTTATACAGAGGTATGTTAATCATTAATCTAAATAATGGATACCCAACAGATATTTCAAATGTTAGTTTAACATTAATTAATGCTACAAATCAAAATATTGTGGCTACATTCTCTTTTCCGTTGATACCATCAGGAAGTATTGTATCTGATAGTGTTTCTATTGCAGGGCAAACAATAGACGAAAACCTTTTTGCTATACTAAATAATATGGATGTCAATGCAAGTAATGGTCCAGTATTAATAGATTATTCAGATGCAATTATTACAACTATAACTATATCAGATATTGGCATTACAGAGGCAACAGCTATATTTCCAGAGCAACAATTAACTGAAACTTTAAAAGAACATAATTTTGATTTGGGGAGTGCACAAATCAATGAAATTGGAATTAAAGAAGGAACAGTAACAATCAATGTACTAAGCACATTGCCAAATGGGAAAATGGTTTATAATATTCCATCTTTAACAAAAAATGGAGTCCCTTTTACTAGTGGAGATATGATTGTTCCTGAAGCAACAAATACAGATCTAACTACTTTTACTTTTGATTTTCAGGGGTATGTATTAGACTTAACTGGTCAAGAAGGACGTTTAGGAGGTGATACCATCAATACCATCTACACTGAATCCTATACTTTCATTGATTATACAGGAACATTAGAAACTATAAATCATACAGATAGTTTTTATTCATTTATTGAATTTTATTTTATCACAGAATATGCAAAGGGATATATGGGGCAAGATACTATTGAAATAGAATCTGAAGAAAACAATCTTGATGTTTTTAATAATATGAATGCATCTAATTTTGAACTAAAAGAAGTTAACTTGGAAATTAAAATTGACAACTATATAGGCGCAGATTTTCAAATTGATTTGATTGAATTAAAAGGAAGGAATGACAAAACAAATAATGAAGTAAGCTTAATTAATAATGCAATAATAGACATTAATAGAGCAACTTTATCCAATAATAATCTTCCAATAAATCAAACTACTTCTGATTTAACAATACCGGCTGAAGAGTTTATTAATATCTTGCCAAATAAAGTAATAAGTGCCGCAAACATTTACCTTAACCCTAACGGTCCATCTAGCACGCAAGATTTCTTGTATCCTGAATACCCAATTGAGGCTACGATGAGTATTGATATCCCACTTAGTTTGATTGCAGAAAATCTATCTTTTATGGATACGACAGAAGTTGACTTACCTAATGATAATGAATTGGAAATTGAAAAACTTTATCTTACAATCAATAATGGGTTCCCGTTTGATGCTGAGATACAACTCATACTACTTGATGAGAATGATGTAGTATTTGATACTTTACTAAATAATGCTACAATTATTGCTGGCCAAGTTGATGAAAATAATATTGTAGTGAATAGTACACCCACTACTATTGAAATAGATTATACTGATTTTGAAAATATTAAAAAAATGATTTCGATTTCTAACTTTACAACTAAGCCTATCAATCAATTTATTGACATATACTCAAATTATGAGCTAGAAATTACTTTAAGTGCTAAGATCAATAAGACAATAGGAAAATGACAAAAAAAACAATCCTATTACTACTTTTTCCTTTTGTATTAATTGCACAAGAAAATAAGTATGAAATAACTTGGAAGAGTAACTTTCTATTTGAAAGTAATAGCCTAAACAAAAACTTTCTAAATAGCATGCTTTATGGCGGTCAAATTACAGATGACATAAAATCTGAGTGGATAGCTTCTGGAGATGAAGAAAACAATATTATTAATTCAGAAATAAGCAATGGATTAAGTTATACCTATCATTTTAATAAGCAAAGTATAAAATTTGAGTTCACAGATATAAATATTGTAAATTCCCAATTTACAGATGACTTTCTGCGTTTATTTTTTGAAGGCAATGTTGATCATCAAAATGAAACTCTAGATTTTTCTAACACTAATATAAAAGCTAATAGATTTCAACAATATAAAATTAGATATAGTAGAACTATTAATAGTGTAAACATAAATGGAGGGCTCTCTTATTTAGCAGGGAACCATCATCTTTCTTATATAATAAATCAAGGCAGTTTATACACTGCCCCTTTTGGTACTTATTTGAATGTAGCATACAATATGAATGCTTTTGTTACTGACACATCCAATTTCTCAATATTTGCAAATAATGGTAATGGCGTAGCAATTGATTTCAATACTAATTTTAGTATACAAGAATATGACATACACTTATCCCTTACAGACTTAGGGTTTATCATGTGGAAGGCCTCCTCTATCTCCTTAGCAACTGATAGTGCATTTAACTTTCAAGGAGTTGAGATAGAAGATATTTTCAATTTTAATGATTCAGTATTAGAGGCTAACAATATAATAGATGATGTCCTTAGAACCAATAATACTTCTTTTAAATCTTATATCCCGGCTATTATACACCTATCTGTTTCAGGAGAAACAGACTATACATATCTTAAAACTTATACGGCAGGGCTTCTTGCAAAATGGCAACCTTATATGGATAATAAACCGTTGTCATTTTCTAAAATCAATCAAGGATTTCAAGAATCTAACTTTAGTCCTTTGTATTATATTCACTCTATTTTAAACACAAAATATTGTGATTTTGTCCCTACCTTAAGTCATGGAGGATATAGTAACGATACGAATATTGGCTTAGCATTATCGAAAGGGAAAAAGAATAAACTTGTAATCGGCACACATCATCTAGAAGATATTTTTAATGGCGAAAAAGCCACGGCTGTAAGCCTTTACTTTAACATACAACTACAATTTTAAGATGCTAGCAAAAATTAATAAAATTAAACATCAAAGAAGTGGTAATTTCTTTTTAATAGCAGGTCCATGTGCTATAGAAGGAGAAGTAATGGCAATGGAAATTGCAGAAAAAATCCTTGCATTAACCAATAAAT
Source organism: Bacteroidota bacterium (assembly GCA_036139835.1). GTDB lineage: Bacteria > Bacteroidota > Bacteroidia > Flavobacteriales > BACL11 > BACL11. Next base: position 4,538 of record JAYZYW010000044.1, on the reverse strand, counting down.
TTGAAATCCCATTTATTTTTAAAGGAAGTTATCGAAAAGCAAACCGTTCTTGCTTAAATTCCTTTACAGGTATTGGCGATAAAGAAGCATTGGAAATTCTTAAAAAAGTAGGAGAATCCTTTAATATCCCTATTGTAACAGATATCCATACTCCTGAAGAGGCTACAATAGCAGCACAATATGTTGATGTGCTACAAATCCCTGCATTTTTATGTAGGCAAACCGATTTATTAGTAGCAGCAGCTAAAACAGGAAAAGTGGTAAATCTCAAAAAAGGACAATTCCTCTCTCCAGAAAGTATGCTACATGCCATAGATAAAATAACAGAAAATGGGAATAATTCAATAATGATAACTGATAGAGGAACTATGTTCGGCTACCAAGATATAGTAGTAGATTATAGAGGAATCCCTACTATGCAAGGATTTGGTTTTCCAGTAATTCTAGATATTACACATTCCCTGCAAATACCTAACCAAAATAGTGGTGTAACTGGTGGAAAACCAGAAATGATAGAGACTATTGCAAAAGCAGGCATTGCAGCTGGAGTCGACGGCATATTCTTAGAAACACACCCCAACCCTAAAAATGCAAAATCAGATGGGGAAAATATGTTACAATTGGATCAACTAGAAGATTTACTTGTTAAGCTAGTAAAGATTAGAGCAGCTTTATGCTAACTTTAATAGGGAAAGGCCTCAAAAAAAATGGCAATATTCCTAATTTGAATTAATTTATTTTTGTTCATGATTATTTATATATTATATTAATAAGCAAATAATAATTTCCTTATTTTGTCTTAAAATAAAATTAAAGTGTTTCGGATCAACTTTCTTCTTTCTCTTTTGTTTGTTTCATTAATACAAATTTCTGCACAAGAGTTTGATTATGAAAATTTTGGGATTAATGAAGGCTTGCTTACTAATGAAGTTTATGATGTACATCAAGATAGTATGGGTAATATGTGGTTTGCTACTGATCTTGGGGTATGTAAATATGATGGAACTGATTTTAAAGAGTATACAACAAATAGTGGGCTTCTACATAATGTAGTTTTTCAAATAGAAGAGTTTGAGCATCGGTTCTGGTTTAATACTTACAAAAGTGGATTATGCTATTTGGATGGGGATACTATTATTGAATATAAATTTAATAAAAAGTTATTAAAAATACTAGGAGAGTCTTATATTCAGGATTTTTTTATAGAAGATACAGGATTATGGTTCAGTATTACCAAAAAAAATGGGCTTTATTTTATAGCAAATAATGGAGATTCTGAGGTGTATAATGTTAAAGAAAAGAATGCTACAGTCTATTTTAAAGATTTTATTTCTTCTACTATTTCAGGTTTTAGTAATATAAAATATGCTGAAAAAACCTCAGTTAATTTCACACATGATAGCAGTATCACTTATATTGGTTTTCCTCTAGGAGTTTTTAAACAATGGTTAGCTGCATCAAAACCTCAAAAGGATGGTTTATTCTACTCTTTTAGTAATTATATCCTTAAGACTGAAAAAGAAGAAGCATTGCGTTTGACTAATCAAGTAGTATTGCCATATGATATACTGTCTATATGTCAAGATGATAATGCAAATTTATGGGTAGGAACTTTGAATAATGGTCTTTTATATTTTGAGAAAGGTAATATTGATGGCGGATATACTCAGTATTTGGACGATATATCAATTTCTAACATCTTTCAAGATTCTCAGGGAAACTTATGGTTTTCATCTCTTGAGAGAGGCGTATTTCTGTTAAAATATTTCACTAATTACAGTTATAATTTGTCAGAGAAGATCACAGAAGTTAAGTGTTTTAATGATATTATTTTTTGTGGAACAAATAATGGGATAGTTTACAAAATACAAGATGGTCTTAAGAAAGAAATCTTTAGAAATCCAAAAGAAGAAGGAACTAGTGATATTAAACATATTGAAATTCTAGATGATCAATATTTACTAGTTGAAGGGAAAAAAATAAATATTAAAACTGGAGAAGTAATAAAACAATCGGTATTAGAAGGAGGAAAACTGTATGAGCATCATAATAAATTACTTGCAGTAGCATACTATGGGATTTTGTTATTAGAAAATAATAAAGAAGTTTATAATTCAAAATACGATAATCCTGCATTTAGTGAGAAAATAAAACAGCTTCTTTCAATGAATAAAGATACTCTTTTAATTTTATCTTTTAATGGATTGAATGTGTTTTATGACAATCAAATTTTTCCAATTAGATTTGATGAGATTGATGATTTAGAGATTACAAATATTGCTATCTGGAGCAAAAAAGAACTATTAATATCTACAAAAAATAATGGCGTTTTTATAACAAATCGTCAATTTGAAATAATAGATCATTTGACTAAAGAGAGAGGCTTAAGTAGTAATAATTGTTTTGCAGCATATGTTAATAATGATAGTGTCTTTTGTGTAGGAACAAATAAAGGCTTAAATATTATTAGTAAAAAATTAAAAGGTTATAAAATACGTCAATGTAATTCTACTAATAATAGAAGTATTAATCAGATTAATGATATAGATTTTATGAATGAAAGTTTTGTTCTTGCTACCGATAATGGGTTGTCAATAATTAATGAGAATATAGACTCTATAATCTTTAACCCAATGCAAATTACACGAGTATTTGTTAGTAATCTTCATCAAGATCAGCTTAATAATTTAATATTAGACTATAATCAAAGAAAGATCGAGATATTTTTTACTTCCCCAAATTACGGAAAATCATCACAATTAAAATATCGTTATAGATTAGTTGACACCGATAGTTCTTGGAATGTTACCATCAATACTTCTGTTTTATATAGTCAGTTAGAACCAGGTGAGTATAGATTTGAGGTTCAGCCTTTTGTGAATGATAGTGTTGGAAACACTGTATTTGTAGAATTTAAAATTAAACCTCATTTTACAGGAACTTGGTGGTTTCTTTCATTACTTATTTTAATTTTAATTTGGATAGTTTATTTGATTTTTATGGATATGAAAATTAAAGAGAAATATAGACGTGATGCAATATCTGCTAAACAAACTGCTTTAAGATCTCAAATGAACCCTCACTTCTTATTTAATGCGTTAAATTCAATTCAAAATTATATTCTTCGAAATGAGAAAGAATTATCAGTTAGATATCTAAATAAATTTTCAAATTTAATCCGAAAAGTATTAGAGAACTCTATGCATAATTATATTACAATAAAAGAAGATTTAGATGCATTAGAAGATTATATTGCATTAGAAAAAGTAAGATTTGAAGGTCAATTTAAGCATGAAGTAAATATTCAAAAGGGACTTGAAATAATGGATTATCAGATTCCTCCATTATTATTACAGCCTATTGTAGAAAATGCGATATGGCACGGATTAATTCATAAGGTTGATAAGAATGGTATTATTTCAATTCGATTCAACATGCAAGATGAAGATATAATTTGTATTATTGAGGATAATGGTGTTGGGAGAAAAAAGTCTTCAACCTTAGAAATCAGAAAGAAGAATTATAAATCTGTTGGGATTGGAATTACTAGAGATAGATTAAGAATTATTAACACGAATCGAAAACATAAGATAGCGTTGCATATTGAGGATATAAATCCAGAACAGGAAGAAACAGGGACAAGAGTAACACTTCGTTTCCCAAAATAAATTTTAGTTATGATAAAGACAATAATTATTGATGATGAAAAAAAGGCTATAGATAATTTAAGGATTTTATTAACAGAGTTTTGTAAGGATATTGAAATTGTTGGAACAGCGTCTTCTATAAAGGATGGATTAACTATTATTACATCTAAAAAACCAGATCTAGTTTTCCTTGATGTAGAAATGCCATATGGGACAGGGTTTGATTTAATATCTCAATTAAATGTAATAGATTTTCAGGTTATATTCGTAACAGCATATAATCAATATGCCCTACAGGCGATAAAGGTTAATGCGCTTGATTATATTTTAAAACCTATCGATATTGATGAACTTAAAAAAGCAGTTGAAAAGATAGAGCTAAATGTCAAGGAAGATAATCGGTTAGACTCTTTGATAACAAGTTTAAAGGATTCTTCTTCTCCCTCCAAGATTGCATTAGCAGATGATGGTGGCTATACTATGGTAAATATTGATAACATAATTAGATGTGAAGCTTCAATAAATTATACAGTTTTTCATATAGAAAATAGTAAAAGTATAACAGTTTCAAAAACATTAAAGGATTTCGAAGAAATCCTGCCCAAAGAAAAGTTTGTTAGAGTACATCAATCTCATTTAGTAAATTTGGATAAAATTTTAAAATACTACAAGACCGATGGAGGTTATGTTTTGATGAGTGATAATCAAACAGTAACAGTATCTAGAAGGAAAAGAGTAGATCTGGAAAATTATTTTTTAAAATAGCCTCTTCTTTTTATTTTATGATCTTTAATTGAGAATTATTTTCTTTTCTACTGTGCCATCATCATAGATGTAAAAAAGAGGAGTTCTTTTTACTTCTTTTACTGTTCTTCCAAGAGCATCTTTTAT
>JAYZYW010000043.1:0-5787 GCA_036139835.1 Bacteroidota bacterium | reverse complement strand
AATCGCTACTTTCATTATCAGAAAATTCCAACACACTTACTCTGACCTTATAGTTATTATCTATTAAATTTCTAGCAATTACTAAACCATCACCTCCGTTATTCCCTTTATTAGCAATAACATGAAATGATTCTTTTTCTTTCATTTCCTTTATAATTTTATTTGTACAGGCGTTTCCTGCCTTTTCCATTAAATCAAGAGATGTAATAGGTTTATTTTTAATTGTAAAAATATCCCATTCTTTAATAGTACTAGAGTTTAATATTATCACAGTTAAAGGTTTAATAAAGAATTATTCATAAAACAAATATAGATGTTTTTACAATCATCTCAATGAAGGATGAGGGCAACCCTCTCATTCCTATTTTTTTTCTATTTTTGTTTTAATGAAAAAACTACTACTAATACTATTTTCTTTTTCTTTAGTTTTTGCCTGTGTAGAAACAAAAACAGAGATAGAAAGTAATGAACTATACAATAAAGAAACTATTCAAGCTTCAAAGGTAATAGATACTATTTATTCTGACGGTACTCATTATGTTGGAGAATTAAAGGATAATAAAAAAACTGGTAAGGGAAATTGTACTTATGCTAATGGAAATACATATATAGGTGAATATGAAAATAATTTAGCGAATGGACAAGGAACCTATATTGGGGCAAATGGAGACACATATATAGGAAAATGGCAAGATAATAAGCCAAATGGACAAGGAATTTATACTTGGGGGGAAGGACCTCATTATGCTGATGTATATGTGGGTGAATTTAAAGATGGTAATCCTCATGGTCAAGGAACCTATACTTGGGGAAGTGGGACGAACAAAGGAGATGAATATATAGGAGAATTTATGGATAACAAAAAAACAGGTAAGGGAACCTGTACTTATGTTAATGGAGATATATATGTAGGAGAATGGAAAGATGATAAATCACATGGTCAAGGAATATTCACAACTACTGATGGAAGAATACTTGAAGGATTATTTGAAAATGGAGAATATATTGACTCTGCTTACCAATCAAATTTAAATCCTGAAGATGTTATAAGTGATGACGATATAGTAAAGGAATAAATGAGTTACTTAAATAGCAAAAAAAGTACAGTGAAAAAACTACTACTCATATTATTTTACTTCTCAATTTTTTTTTCTTCTTGCAAAGAAGATGAAACCCACCCACTCACTGAACATCAAGATTTTCTTGAAAAGTACTTAGGTGACTGGGAATTTAGTAGGTATACCTCCACTAGCAATCCCTATGGAACATCTAAAGACACTACTATATGGACTGATAAGATTACCTATGGAACACTAGACAGTACTCTTTTAATACCTTTTGGGCCAATGTACACAGAAGAACTTAAAGTAAATGCAATAGGAGAGATGTCGGATTTTCCAGCTCATTATAATTACTGGACTGAAGGCTATTTTGGAGTTGAAGTAGTAACTGGTAATACTATTCTTTATATAGAGACTACTAGCGGCTCTCCATTTCAACAAACAAATCAAACAATCAACGGTCAAAAGATAGAATAAAAGTATTTTTAAAATAACTCCTTTATTGAGTACCAATAAGCTATTATTTGTGCAGACTTTTGTTCTAGTAACAAAAAAAAGATTTTGTTAACTCCAGAGTTAACACATTAGAAGAATATATAATAAAACAATTATTTTTCTCCAATTCCAAAAACACACCATCCGTAAATATTCCAGAAAGAAGATATTATTCGCTTCCGATTTCCACTTATAAAACCAAAAATTATAATAAATAAGTCTAGAGGGATTCTAATCCAATTACGTACAATACCTACTTTTTCTACTTTAAGCTTGCAATTTTCTGATAGAAATTCATAGATACCATGTTTTGTCCAAGGTTTAATATGGGTAGGGTCGTCATAGAAATTAAAAGGATTGTGTTGCTCTCTGTGGAACCCAAAAGAAGGTACTAGTATGGAGGACCAATTAGGTGCTTCAACATATATTCTCCCTCCCTTTTTTAAAATTCGATTTATTTCATTTCCTAATGATAAAGGATTGCTCAGATGCTCTAAAACATGCGTAAAAATAATGGCATCAAAATAGTTTGCTTCGTAAGGAAGTTCACTTTCTTCAAGATTAACATTTCTAAAATTTATAAATGAATCCACTTTTTCTTCAGGGAGTATATCTATTCCATGATATTCTACTTTATTGAAATACTTTTTAATAAACATAGCATTTCTTCCAATACCACATCCTAGCTCTAAAATTTTAAAATCTTTTTTAAAGCTAAGGAAAAATCTTTGCTTTACTCCCTTATCTAGAATGAAATCCTTTAGTTTATCCATTTAGTATGTATTATAAATATAAAGAAAACAAAAAGAGCAACTAAATAACTTCTCATTTTCTTGATACAACTTAAAACTCCCCCCCATCATCTTGTTGCACATCATCATTTTTAATATTACTTCTTTTGCTAGGATCTTTGAAGTTTAGCTTCCCAAAAGTATATTTGAAACTAACTCCTATAGATGTGAAGAGAATCTTAGATTCACTATTTTGTTTAAAGTTCTCGCCATTTATATCAGTACTGAAGACTTTATAGCCATCTTTTAGGAAAGGCTCTATTAATCTAATACCTAGAGAGCCTCTTTTATTTTTGAAATCTTTCTTCACACCAAAGCTCATCATAGAAAAACTTGTAGAGGATCCTTGTAATGTTTGATTTCTAGACCTATAGAATCCAAATGCCTCAGCCTTCCACTTCTTTCCTAAATCAAGTGTAGCTCCGAAGTTGTAATTATAAAGCGTTGCACTATTTCCTTCATTTGAGAAACTAGTATCTATTGCTTCATATAATGATAAATTAAATCCTCCTCGAAGAGTTAATTTTTCAAATCTAATAGATCCATAATAGTTAAATCCATACCTATTACTCTCCCCAATATTCTCATATGTAGTTATTGTGGTATCATTTCTTTTTATAGCAATTGGATCAATAAGATTCTTACTTTGCTTATAATAGACATAATAACTTCCCTGGTATTTCTTACCAAAACTATTATATCCTAATTCAATTTGTTGACTTGTGGATGGAATAAGATCTGGATTCCCAATTTTTATATTTTTATTATCCGTTCTATTAGTATTTGTGTTAATATATTGACTACTAGGTCTTGAGATTCGATTACTAAAACTTAGTTTAAGATCTTTACCCATTTCAAATTTTTTGGATAAAGTAAAACTTGGTAAAATATTATTGTAAGATTCATTAAAATTTTCTTGTGATTCATTTTCCCAAGTACCTGAGATATTAGTTATTTCATAACGAACTCCACCTATCAATCCAAAATCGTTTGGAAGTTCCCATCTAGAGGATAAATAAGTAGCAGCAACTATTTGATTATAATTAAATACTTCTGTTGCAAGTGCATAAGATTGAGTCTCAGAGGTTGTTGTATATTGCATTTCTTGGTCTCTATTGATTATCTTTCCTCCCAACTCTATTGTATGTGTGTTTATAGGATGCGTATAGTCAATCTGAAATGTTTCTTCTATGTTCTTCTCATCATTTATATTCTTAAGTTGTATTAAATCATTTTGCTCTGATATATCTGTATCTTGATCATTGAATCTTGCTCCAATTTGTAATGAAATGCTCAATTCCTTATCTTCTTCATCAAATGTTTTTGTATAATCAGTAGTCCATTCCATTCTTTTAATATCTCTATTAGATTTAACATAAGAGTTGTAATTATATGATCGCTGAGTAGTATCCGAACTTATATAATTATAATTAGTAGAATTCTCAGATGGAGTATTTCTTCCACTAAAACTAAAATTAGAGGAAATGGAATTGTAGGCATTAATATCATAATACAAGTTTGTTCCTCCTCTATAGCCAATCCATTGACTTTCACTTTCCCCATTATTTGTTAGAGTATCTACATTTCCATTATCATCCCAGCCTATTCTTTCATAATTTAATATTCCTTCTCTTGGCCAACTAAAATGTATACTACCTCTAGCAGACACACTAAATCTACCCTTACCCAAACTCAAATTATACGAATTTCTATTTACCCTACTACCAACAGATCCATTAATTGTTGCTTTATATCCATCAATCACTTTTCTTTTAGTAATAATGTTTACAATTCCAGCATCCCCTTCTCCATCATACTTTGCCCCTGGGCTTGTAATTATTTCTACACTTTTAATTTCATCTGCAGGTATCATACTTAAAGCTGTAGCTAGATCTCCAGTTAAAAATGTAGAAGCTTTTCCATTGAGTAGAAATTTAATGTTCTTCGATCCTCTTAATTCTACATTCCCGTCAAGGTCAACAGACAGTAAAGGAGCTTTTCTAAGTATATCAGTAGCATCATTTAACCCTTCATTAACATCATTCTCAGCATTATAAATGATTTTATCAATTTTAGATTCATAAATAGGTTTCTCTTCTTCAATTTTCACTTCTGAAAGCATTTTGCTATTTGCAACTAAAAGAATATCATCTAGCCTTACATCTGGTTTCTTTTTTGTAAGTTCAAAATCAATTAGCTGATTATCATAACCAATAAAACTTATACTTATTTGGTATTTTCCAGAGCGTATTTTATTCATAAAGAACTTGCCATTAGCATCTGTTATAGTTCCTTCTACTGTTTTGTTCCATTTCGTATTGTTGAGGCTAATATTGGCAAATTCAAGCGGTTTCCCTGTCTTGCTATCCATTACTTTGCCGCCAATATTTCCTTTGAGGTAATTTTTGGAATTATCTTTTCCGAAACCTTTGAAACTGCCTCCTCTCCCTCCATGACCTCTGTCTTGTGATATCGCAAAAAATGGAACAATCAGTATAATAAGTAATAATTTCTTCATATTAATTTTTTATTTAGAGTATGGCAAGCAGTAAAGGGTTAATCTTTTGTTGGATCATATTCACATTGGATGCCAAAAAGTGATTTTTCTTTGATAATTTCAGCAACCCCTTCTGGCACCATATCTTCCCATTCTCCATATTTACAGGATTTTATAAGGTGCAATACGTTTCTTGAGAAGATATGTAAAACCTTTGGATTAAAATCTAAATCTTCAATTCTTCCATTAGAGAAAAGATAATTGTAGATTGGCTTTATACGAGGGTGAATAGCAATATTGAGGCTATTTTGTAATTTTGCTTTATTGCTTGGTTTGTAGGGGTAGAGATAAATTTTTATATCTCTTGTAACTATGATTCCAAATGCTTCCATAATACCGCCATTGAGATTTCTATAATAGGCCTCGTTAAACATTTCTAACAAATTATCTACTCCAATAATAAGACCCATTCTTGCTTTAGTAAATTGTGAAAGGTATTCTACTAATTTGTAATATTTCCTATAATTGGAGATCATTACTGTATAGCCCAATGAACATAAAATATCAGCCCTATCTAAAAAGTCCTTTTCGTTTATTTCCCCCTGCATTTTTAGGTTAGAAAGTGTTATCTCAAAAAGAATTTGTATATTTTCTTTGTTTATCCTCTTGTCTTCTAAAAATTTTGTCTTGCCATTTTCTAGCATGTTGATATTTACATTAGTTACTGGGCGGAAACTTCCCCTAATTGTTAAAATATTCTTTTTGTGAAGGATGTCGGCAGGTTGTTTGTTCACACCATCAGGACTGAAAATGACTGCATCTGTCATTTTCTCTTTTACAAGAGTAAGACTCAGTAAACGATTATCCACTTTTTTGAAATTAGGGCCATTCATTTTTATCATATCTATCTCGATATTATCATGGTCCAAATTATCGTATAATG
>JAYZYW010000042.1:0-58365 GCA_036139835.1 Bacteroidota bacterium | reverse complement strand
CTTTTACTTTTGGTTTTGCAATTATTATGGTAATAATAGTAGCTGCATTATTATCGGTTGCTTATATTCAGCTTAAACCATTGCAGGATATAAATACAGAATTAGAAAAAAAACAAAATATATTAAGTTCAGTGGGTATTATTGTAGATAGAGATAATGCAGATGCTAAATATTTAACATATATTAAAAATGAAATTGTACTGAATAATAAAGGAGAACAAGTTGATGGTTCTGCTTTTGATATTGATTTAGGTAAAGAGATTAAAAAAGATGCAGATGCACAATTACTTCCTTTATTCATTAGTGAGGTAGAAGGAGCAATACGATATATAATCCCATTAAGAGGAAAGGGGCTTTGGGGGCCGATATGGGGTTTTATTGCATTGGAAGATGATTTGAATAAAGTTTATGGTGCTGTATTTGATCATGAAAAGGAAACTCCAGGACTGGGGGCTGAAATTAATACACCAATGTTTCAAAAACCATTTACTGGTAAAACAATTTTTGAAGGAGAAGAGTTTATTCCAATTCAAGTTATAAAAGGAGGTGCTAAAGAAGGAGATATGCATGCAGTAGATGGAATTTCAGGAGGAACAATTACTTCTAATGGGGTATCCGATATGCTTTATGAAAGGCTAAATATGTATTTACCCTATTTGAATAAAATAAAAGAGGCTATTGAAGTTGAGAGAGCAATAACTCAAATAGATTCATTAGCAATTATTAACGATTCAATAATAGAATAAGAGTATGAGTAAAGATTCCTTATTATCTAAAAAGAATATTAAATTATTAAGTGATCCACTTAATGATAATAATCCTATTACTGTTCAAGCTTTAGGTATTTGTTCCGCATTAGCAATTACAGTTCAGTTAAAACCAGCAATTGTAATGGCAATATCAGTAGTGGTGGTATTATCTGTGGCAAATGTGCTGATTTCCTTAATGCGAAATTTGATTCCAAATAGAATCAGGATTATAGTACAGCTTATTGTGATTGCAACTTTGGTTATTTTGGTAGATCAAGTATTAAAAGCTTTTGTATATGATGTAAGTAAAGAACTCTCTGTTTTTGTAGGATTGATTATTACTAATTGTATAATAATGGGCAGATTAGAAGCTTTTGGAATGGCAAATGGTCCTTGGGAATCATTTCTAGATGGAATAGGTAGTTCATTTGGTTATGCATGGATATTAATTGTAGTTGCTTTTTTTCGTGAATTATTAGGATCAGGAACTTTGTACGGCTACCCTGTGTTAGAAAAAATTGGATTGTATGAAATTGGGTATGAAAATAATGGGATGATGATTTTGCCACCAATGGCACTTATTACAGTAGGAATTATTATCTGGATTCAACGCATGAAAAACGACAAATTAATAGAATCTAAATAATATGCAAGATTTAGCTAATATATTTATCAAGTCAATTTTTATTGACAATATGGTATTTGCCTATTTTTTAGGAATGTGTTCCTATTTGATGGTTTCTAAAACGGTAAAAACCTCTATTGGCTTGGGAACTGCAGTAATTTTTGTTTTAGGAATTACTGTTCCTTTGAACTATTTACTGGAAAATTACGTCCTTAAAGAAGGCGCTTTAGTTTGGTTGAGTGAGAAATTTTTAAGTGTTGATTTATCATTTCTATCTTTTATTATGTTTATAGCTATTATTGCGGCAATGGTGCAATTAGTTGAAATGGTAATTGAGAAATTTTCTCCTGCACTTTATAGTTCTTTAGGTATATTTTTACCACTAATTGCTGTTAACTGTGCCATTTTAGGAGGTTCACTTTTCATGCAAGAAAATGATTATACAAATATTACTGAAGCTACTGTGTTTGGGTTAGGCTCTGGTATTGGTTGGTTCTTAGCTGTTGTTGCATTAGGATCAATCAGAGAAAAAATAAGATATTCTAATGTGCCACCAGCACTTAGGGGTTTGGGTATTACCTATATTATTACAGGACTAATGGGGATTGCATTTATGAGTTTTATGGGAATAAAATTGTAAATAAAAAAGAAGAGATAAAATCATGATAATAATAAGTATAACAATAATAAGCAGTATAGTAGTTTTTCTATTAGTTATGCTTCCACTGGTGAGTATTTTGCTTTTTGTAAAAGCGAAACTATCTCCTTCTGGAAAAATTACAATTAAGATTAATGGAGAAAAAGAACTTAGTGTAGATGGTGGAGGTACTTTACTTTCTACTTTATCTAATGAAGGTATTTTTTTACCATCGGCTTGTGGTGGTGGCGGAACTTGTGTTCAGTGTACTTGTCAGGTAAATAGTGGTGGTGGAGGGATATTACCTACTGAGGAACCTCATTTTTCTAGAAAGAAAATTGCTGAAAATTGGCGTTTAGGCTGTCAGGTAAAGGTCAAAGAAGATATGGAAATTACTATTCCTGCAGAAGTTTTTGGTGTTAAAGAATGGGAAGCAACTGTAGTATCTAATTATAATGTATCTACTTATATTAAAGAATTTATTATTGAAGTCCCAGAGAATATGGAATATAGGGCAGGGGGGTATATACAAATTAAGATACCTGAATGTGAGGTTCCTTTCTCTGCTATGGATATTAAAGCTCATCCTACAGATCATCCTGGAGAACCAGATAAATTTGAAAAGGATTGGGCTGAAGGTTCTCGAGCTATAAGGCATTTAGTTATGAAAAATGATGATGAGATAATACGCGCATATTCTATGGCTTCTTATCCTGCTGAGGGGAAAAAGCTTATGCTTAATGTAAGAGTAGCTGAACCTCCTTTTGATAGAGATAAGAATGTTTGGATGGATATTAATCCTGGTATAGCTTCCTCATATATATTTGGACGTAAACCTGGAGATAAAGTAACCATTTCAGGACCTTATGGGGAGTTTTTTATTAATGATTCAGCTGCTGAGATGCTTTATATCGGAGGGGGGGCAGGTATGGCCCCTATGCGTTCTCATTTATATGAGTTATTTAAAACACTAAAAACTGGAAGAAAAGTAACTTTTTGGTATGGAGGTAGATCAAGAGCAGAACTCTTTTATATCCATTATTTTAGAGATTTAGAAAAAAATTTTCCAAACTTTAAGTTTTATCTAGTTTTATCTGATGCATTACCACAAGATAATTGGATAGAAAAAAAAGATTTAGATGACCCTGATGGTGATGGGTTTACTGGATTTGTACACCAAGTTGTTATTGATCGGTTTTTATCTAAACATGATGCGCCAGAAGATATTGAATTATATTTTTGCGGGCCTCCACTAATGAATCAGGCTGTACTTAAAATGGCTGATGATTGGGGTATCCCTGATGAGAATGTTCGTTTTGATGATTTTGGAGGATAAGGTATAATAAACTAATAATATTTATTTTTTGCCACAATTATTATTTCCTATGAGAAATATTTTTTATTTATTCATTTTGATTTTATGTGCATGTTCACATTCTGATCATAGAATTTTAGTTAAAAATTCAGGGGAGGTGCAAGGAAGTTATTTTCATATTCAGTACCTTTCTGAGCATGGGGAGAACTATCGATTACAGATTGATAGTATTTTTCTAGAGATAGATAGTTCACTCTCAATTTATAAGGATTACTCACTTATTTCAAAATTAAATAAAGGTGATGATGTTAGAACAGATACTTTATTTAATACTGTTTTTATGGCAGCCAAAAAGGTCTTCTTGGAAAGTGAAGGTAAGTTTGATTGTTCAACATATCCATTAGTAAAAGCTTGGGGGTTTTATGATAATCAATTTGTAGATTCCATAATAATTGATTCTTTAAAATTTAGAAATATTTTACAATTTGTTGGTTTTGAAAAAGTTAGTTTGATAGCTGATTCATTAGTATTACCTAAAGGAATGTCATTAGATTTTAATTCAATTGCTCAAGGTTATACAGTTGATGTAATTGCTCAGTTTTTAGAAAGTAAAGGGGATAGTAATTATCTGGTTGAAGTGGGTGGTGAGCTTTTGGCTAAAGGGAAAAATGCAGATGGAAATATCTGGAGAGTTGGAATTGATAAGCCAGCCGATAATATTAATAATAATGACCGTTTTCTATTTATCCTTGATTTAGAGAATAAGGCTTTAGCTACTTCAGGTAACTACCGTAAATTTTATGAAAAAGATGGAGTTAAATATGCGCATACAATAGACCCTTTTACAGCTTTTCCTGCTAACAACAGATTATTGAGTGTGACAGTTATACATGATAATTGTATGTTAGCAGATGCATATGCTACAGCTTTTATGGTTATGGGAATCAGAAAAAGCAAACAGTTTGCAAAATTACATCCTGAAATTGAAGTGTATTTAGTATATACAGGAAAAGATGGGGATTGGGAAACTTATATTAGCTCCAAAATGTTAGAGAGAATTATTAATTAGACTTCTTCATTTTTACATTTTTCCTCAGGCTTTGCGCCACATAATCCACAAGATTCTTCTTCTTTATTTAGAAATGGACTTTGACTAGCACATGTTCCAGTAAATTTAGCATTTTTTTTTAGTAGTATCTTTACGCCAATGCCAGCAAATGCAAAGGAAAGCATCAAGAGAGTAATAAAGAATATGGTTGAAAATGACATTGCAAATAATTTTGAGTAAAACTAGGATTTAGCCCTATTTACAGTATAATAGTTTTATCGCTTAGTGATTGTTATCTTCTTAATTATAGTTTCATCTCTTTTAGAGATATTTATAACATAAATACCATCACTCAATGAGGAGATGTTAATATTCTTAGTATATTCTGATGATAAAACTAATTTCCCAAACATATCAAATACATCAATTGAAGTATAAGCACCCTCAATAGTTAATAAATTTTTTACTGGATTAGGATAAACACTAATATTTTTTTTATGTTCATTTACTACTGTTATAGGAGCTTCATCAATCACAATATCATCTATATACAAATTATTACCACCTTCACAGATTCCTTTTAAAGCAATCATTACATCAGAATTTCCATCATAAGTACTTAAGTCTATAATATCTGTTGCCCAATCAGAAGCAGTTGGATAAAAAGCTGAGTTGGTACCTGTATTGGTAGTAGTTGCTAGCTCAGTTCCTGCAAGTTCAGATGCTAAATTCCATGTATCACCACAATCAGTAGAAACTAGAACTTGTAATTTATTATTGTCAAAACCAGTGGCTTGCTGATGCGCATATGAGTATGTTATTTCATTTCCTATTGAACTAGAGAAATCAAGTTTTTCAAAAACTAGTTCAGCATAATCTCCACTACCAAATGACTGATCAACAAATGACCACCTAAAAGCATTGTGGCTATTACCATATCCTCCAGAATTTGGTCCTCCCCATGTTGCATCAACAATGAATACCCTACGTCCTTGAGGATTTAGAAGTAAAGCATTATTTGGTGCTGGTGTTTGGTTAGCATAACCTTCAAATCCTTCTGTATGAGAAGTTGAAAATGCAGTAGGAGAGATAATATTAAAACTTCCTGAGCTGATAATGTTATTATTTGGCACATTATCAATATATGAGGTTCCACTTAGTGTATTAGCACTGTAAGTAATATTGTTGGTTCCTGAAGGAATCGTAATAGTTGGAAATGTAATATTTGTTGAAGCACCAGCAGCAAGTGAAGTATAAACTGGTTGTGTAATAGGTGCATTTGAGTTTAAAGTATAACTCACTTCAAAAGTGTCTACAACCATTGCACTATTGTTAGTTATAGTAATTTCAGGAGTAATATTATTATCGCATAATGATGTTGGCATAGTCATATTAGTAGCCGAACTTAAATCAATTAAATTGACTCCTGGAGGAACTATATGCGTTATATTCGCCATATTGCCACTTAAGATTTCTTGATTACCTTCGGAAATAAAAACAATAATCTCCAAATTAAATAAATCATAAATGGTTCCATTATAACTATCACTAGCATCAAAATCTAACATTTGCGGTATGGTATAGGTATATGTGTTAGTGAAAAAGGAGCCTGTAGATGTGCTTGAAATAGTATCTCCCCATTGTCCTGTTAACAAATGTCTTAACATATGTTGATGATTATAATTTCCATTTGCAAGAACCTGCGATGGATTTGCTGAAGCACCACTTTGCGGCCCTTCTATATTATTTTGTAATAATGCAACATGGATCTTATTTGCTGATACAATGCTATTGTCTGTATAATATGCTTCAACAATTACAGTCAGCTCTCTAGTACTAATGTCTAGAGTCGCTTCAGCAGCTACATTAACACATGATGGTTGGGCTAATATCTCTCCAGCAGCAGTAAACCAAGCTCCACCAGTTCTACTCATTGCAGTTCCTCCAGTATTCATTGATAATGCAGGAAATACATGTCTATTTACTGTTGCTGCTGGATAACCAGCAAGATTACTTTGATTGTCCAATGCATCTCCGAAAGAGCTCCTAAAATCTAAATCCCCACTAGCATCTGGTACTGAATAAGAGCCAGAATGAATATTAATTAGGAAAACATTACCTAGATTTTGATCATGAATTTGTGTTGCTTGAAGGTGTCCGTCAGGACAATTAGGACAATCAATTCCTGTGAATTCTTCAAGTATAATTTTTTTATTTTCGGGATTTGTGTTAACGAATATCTGTCCTGTCATTACTGATGAAAATCCTAAAGCTAATAGAGTAAGTATTTTTTTTTTCATAAGAGCTAAATTTTAAAATAGACTACAAACGTAATAAAAAATCAACAATAAAAAATCAACAATAAAAAATCTATTGTATTATGTTTGTGCTTTAATTAATAGATAAATGGAAAATAAAACAAAAGCTTTTGATCGCTTACTTACAATTATGGATGAGTTACGCGAGCAATGCCCTTGGGATAAGAAGCAAACTATGGATAGTCTACGTTACTTAACAATTGAGGAGTTATATGAACTCTCAGATGCTATATTAGATAAAGATATGGAAGATGTTAAGAATGAGTTAGGAGATATTCTTTTGCATATTGTTTTTTATTCTAGGATTGCTTCTGAAACTAATGATTTTGATATTTCAGATGTCATTAATTCTGTTTGTGATAAATTAGTTCATAGACATCCTCATATTTATGGAGATGTAAAGGTAAAGGATGAAGTTGAAGTTAAAAAGAATTGGGAAAAACTAAAAATGAAGGAGGGGAAGAAATCTGTTTTGGAAGGTGTTCCAAAATCTTTGCCAGCTATAGTGAAATCATTTCGTATTCAAGAGAAAGTAAGAGGTATTGGTTTTGATTGGGATGATAAATCACAAGTATGGGATAAAGTTTTGGAAGAATTAGAAGAATTAAAAATTGAGGTAGAGAAAGGTGACAAAAATAGAATAGAAGAAGAATTTGGAGATCTTCTTTTTGCACTAACTAATTATTCACGCTTTATTAGTGTAAATCCAGAGGATGCATTAGAAAGAACAAATAAGCGTTTTATTAAACGTTTTCAGATTATGGAGAATTTAATTGAAAAAGAGAGTTTATCTTTAGATCAAATGAATTTGGAGCAAATGGATGTTTATTGGAATCAGGCTAAAAAAATATATTCTTCAGAATATTTTAATATTAACAAATAACTTAAATCAAAACAAAAAAATGAAAACAACACTATTCGTATTAACATTATTTGCTTCATCAATATTTGTTAATGGACAATCTTTTAATGGGTTTGCGCTATACAATTCTCAGGGATCAAATACAACCTATTTAATTGATGAGAATCAGAATATTGCTCATACATGGAATATGAGCACAGAATGTAACTATACTGTAGCTTTAAAAGAGAATGGAAATTTAGTAAGAGGAACTAAAGGAAATACTAGTGTATTTAGTTCTGGAAATATAGCTGCTGGAGGTGGTATGGTGCAAGAAATTGCTCCAGATGGCACTATTGTGTGGGAATATATATATGCAAATAATGATCATGTCAGTCACCATGATTTGACATTAATTGGTGATAATGTTTTATTAACAGCTTATGAGAAAAAGACTACTACAGAGTTAAATGCTGCAGGATTTGATAATGCTAGTTCTGAAAAATGGCCAACTCATTTTGTTGAATTAGAACCAGACGGCAATGGTGGAGCAAATATAGTATGGGAATGGCATATCTGGGATCACATGTGTCAAAATATAGATCCTAATGGACCTAATTATATTTCAAACATTTCAGACAACCCTGAACTAATAGATATAAATATGATTCAGGGAGGCGGAGGCCCTGGTGGTGGTGGAGGTGATTGGTTTCATGTTAATGGAGTTGATTATAATGAGGATTTAGATCAAATTGTATTTTCTTCAAGGTTTGCATCTGAAATTTATATAATTGATCATAGTACTACAACTGCTCAAGCGGCATCTCATTCTGGAGGAAATTCTGGTATGGGTGGAGATATATTATATAGATGGGGGAATCCTTCAAATTATGGTATGTCAGGAGCACAAGTTATTGACAATGCTGTACATGATGCTCGTTGGATTACTGATGATGGAAGACCAAACGGAGGGTATTTGCAAATATTTAATAATAGTGGTGTTAGTAATAATGTGTCAGCAATTGATGGTATTGATACTCCTTGGGATGCAGTAACAAATACTTATCTGAGAGTTCCTGGACAAGCATTTGCTCCTAGCTCATATACTACAAGATATGAGTGTGCTTATTCTTCTAGTGGTCAATCTGCTTCTGATAGAATGTCAAATGGAAATATATATGTTAATGCTTCTGGAGGGCAAGGAGGTGCTGGAGTTATGTATGAGGTAGATGCAGTAACTGAACAAATAATTTGGGGTCCTTATAATGCAGATTCACAAAAAGGCTTCCGATATGAATGTGATTATCCTGGTATTATAGCACTTGAAACTTATATGAATACTGCAACAACATCTTGTTTTACTGCAACTAGTATTAATGATATTAATGATATAATCTCTGTGTCTCCTAATCCAACAAATGGATCAATTAATATAGTAATGAATCAATCTGCAAGTAAAATTAATGCAATTAGTATTTCTAACATTTTAGGTCAACCTGTATATAATAAGTTGATTAATGAAGTAGGTGAAATCATTTTAAAAGTAGATTTCAGTGAATATTCAGAAGGAATATACATGCTTAATATAATTCATAACTCTGGGAAAATAGATTCAAGACGTATATCGTATATTAAGTAAATATAATGTTATTAAAACGACTTCTTATTTGTATGCTTTTATTATTGTTTTGTTATAATTCATTTTCACAAAATAGTTTTTATGATACTGATAGTGTAAGAGAGATTCGGATTAGTTTTTATAATACAAATTGGGATTATCTTTTAGATAGTCTATATGTACAAGGTGATAATGATAGAATTTTAGCTGATATTGAAATAGATGGCAATCAATATGATAGTGTTGGTGTTAGATATAAAGGATTCAGTTCTGTTAGTGTAAATCGACTTAAAAATCCCTTTAATATTAAGTTAGATTATATAATTGAAGGACAAGACCATCAAGGAGTAGACAAACTTAAACTTTCCAATGTTATACAGGACCCTTCCTTTATCCGGGAAATCCTTACTTATGAAGTATGCCGTAAATACATGCCAGCATCACAGGCAAATTATGCAAATATTTATATTAATGATACTTTATGGGGTTTATACACTAATGTTGAAGCAGTAAATAAAAGTTTTCTGATTGATCATTTTGACAGTAAGTATAATTCATTTTTTAAATGTAATCCTGAAAATTTAAATATTCAAATTGGTGGAGAGAATGCTAATTTAAGCAACACTCATGGTACTGATAGTAGTGACTATTATCCATTTTATTCTCTTAAATCTGCTTATGGTTGGGAAGAGTTGTATAACCTGATAGATACATTAAATAATTTTGCAGATAGTATTCATCATTTGTTAAATGTTGATAGAACTTTATGGATGCATGCATTAAATTATTCTATGATAAATTTTGATTCCTATATAGGATATGGACAAAATTATTATTTGTATAAAGATCAAGCAAATCAGTGGAATCCAATAATTTGGGATTTAAATATGTCGTTTGGTGGTTTTAGATTAACAGATGCTTCACAACAATATTTTAATGGTTTTGATATTATTCAAGCTCAGAATATGGACCCACTAACTCATCATAGTTTTTTTTCTGTAGCTCCAAGGCCACTTTTGAAAAAATTGTTCGAAAATGAAAGAAATCGTAAAATGTATTTAGCACATATTCGTACAATAATGGAAGAGAATTTTGTAAATCAAGATTATTTTGTAAGAGGTCAGTCCTTGCAGAATCTAATTGATCAGGATGTGCAAAATGATACAAATAAATTTTATACTTATTCTGACTTTACAACAAACCTTACAAGTCAAGTTTCATTAGTGGCATCAATTTGTCCAGGTGTTACTCAATTAATGGATAGTCGCTCATCTTATTTAAGCTCATATTTAGGGTATTCAGGTGAGCCTACAATTTCCAATATCGCTTACTTTCCTCAAAATTTCACATTAGGAGATGATATTTGGATAACAGCAGAAGTTATAGATGCAATTTTTACAAAGCTAGTTTATCGATTTGGAAAAAATGAACGATTTAAATCAGTAGAAATGTATGATGATGGCAACCATAATGACGGCATATCAGGTGATGGTATTTATGGATGTAAAATAAGTAATTGTAGTAACTCATTAGATTACTATTTGTATGCTGATAATGATTCTTGTGGGGTTTTCTCTCCAGTAAGAGCTGCTTATCAGTACTATACTATTCAAACTACTATTCAGCCAGGAGATTTAGTTATAAATGAAGTTATGTCCAATAATATAAGTACAATAACTGATAATAGCGGAAAATATGAAGATTGGATTGAGCTGTATAATACAACTTCTTCTCCAATTTCTACAAATGGGTTATTTATAACAGATACGCTTGCTTACCTTCATAAATGGAATTTACCTAACCATATTATCCAACCTAACACTTATTTTATTATTTGGGCTGATGAGGATGGAAATCAGGGTGAAGAGCATGCAAATTTTCAATTGTCTAATTTTGGAGAATCACTTATTTTATCTAACTCTGATAGTTCAGTTATTGATTCTATCACTTATCTTTCTCAATTAGATGATATAGCTTATGGCAGAAGTCCTAATGGATTTGGATCGTTTACAATGTTAATACCAACTTTTAAGGCAAATAATGACTTCCCTAATTCAATTGAAGATATAAGTGGGGAAGTAATAATCTATCCAAATCCTTTTACTGATATTTTATATTTGAAAGAAGAAGACAAGATTGAAGTTAGAGATGTGTTAGGAAAACCCATTTATATTTCAAAAAGTACAAATCGAATACAAACATCAACTTGGGATTCAGGAGTTTATTTTATATCTTTGAAAGATAAAAATCAGATAGCAAAAGTGATAAAAATAAAATAATTATGAAAAAATGTTTATTAATAATAATGTGCTTTTTTGCAATACAACTAGAAGCACAAACTATTACAAACTACACTACAGCAGATGGGTTAATTAGTGATTTTGTTGAATGTATAGATGTAGATCAAGATGATAATGTTTGGTTTGGGACTAGTGTTGGAGTTCAGATGTATGATGCTGGGGACTGGTACATGTGGAATCAAGCAAATTTTCCTGAGATTGTTTCTGATAATATTAAATCTATTAAAGCAATTTCTAGTGGAGAAATATGGATTGGAACAGATTATGGCGCAAATCAATTATTATATGGTATCCCTGCTAGTGTTTGGGCGCCATATACAACAGCAAATGGTCTTATTAGTAATCAAGTAAAAAGTATTGATGAAGATCCTAATGGTGATGTTTGGATTGGTACCAATCAAGGGGTTTCTTATTTTGACGGTAATTCTTGGATGTCTTACTCTTCTCCTGATTTGCATTGGAGTGGTGTTAATATTACTGCTTTTGATTCTAATGGAGACAAGTGGTTTGCCTCTCCTTTAGGTGGTGTTACCCATTTTGACGGAACAACTTTCACAAATTATAATACCTCAAATGGATTACTTTCACAAAATGTGACAGCTTTACTTATAGATAACCAAGATAACAAGTGGATTGGAACAGATCTTGGAATGTCTGTTCTTAACGCTTCAAATACATCTTGTATCGATTATATAGAGATGTATTCCCTTCCGCCACCTCATGATTCTATAAATCCTGTGGTGGATATTGCAATGGATTCATACGGAAGAATATGGACCGCTATTTATGTTGGTTATTTGGCAGAAGGAGGTATTGCTTATTGGAATGGTAGTCAATGGGAAGATTTTCACGTTTCAGATGGTTTAGCAGGACCAAATGTAAGAGGGTTGGCAATTGACTCTGAAGATAATGTTTGGGTAGCAACTAGCACAGGAGTTTCTAAAATATCAGCTATGCCAAGTGCTGTTAATGAAACTGCAATGTTAGTAGTTAATATATTTCCAAATCCAACTAGTAATATGGTTTATTTAAGTAATGATGGAAAAGACATTCAACAGGTTAAGATATATAATAACTTAGGAGTCTTGATATATGAGGAAAATCAGAAGAAAGAACAATATAGTATTGATTTTTCATCTTGCAAAAAAGGACTATATTATGTTAATATTCAATTCTCTGACGGCGCTATTATTAAAAAGATAGTCGTTAACTAATATTTCTTAACTTTACGCCATCTTTTTAAAATAGAATTATGCCTAAATTATTTTTAATTTTCTTTTTATTAATTATTTCTTTTTTTTCTTTTTCTCAAGATGTGTTTGATATTGGCGTTCGTCAAATAGAAATCTTTTTTAATGAACCTAATTGGGATGATTCGCTTGATATTTATTATGCTAATAATAATGGAGAAAGATTAATAGCTGATTCAATATTAATTGATGGTTTGTTAGATGAAAATGTAGGTGTTAAGTATAAAGGAAATAGTTCTTACAATGTAAATAATGTAAAAAATCCAATGAATATAAAATTGGATTATATAAATAATGGACAATCTATTGATGGTTATAATGTACTGAAACTTTCTAATGGGTTTCGTGATCCTTCTTTTATTCGTGAAGTATTAAGTTATGAGATTGCTAGGCAGTATATGCCTGCTTCAAAAGCTACATATGCTAATGTATTTGTAGATGGTATATTAATTGGTTTGTATACTTGTGTTCAGTCAATTGATGATGATTTTACGAATGAACATTTTTATGAGCGTAATGGTCCTTTTTTTAAAGTTGATAATACAGGGATTTCAGTTCCAGGGTGCGTGGGGCAGTTAGGTATTTTAGAATATTATTCAGATACAAATTGTTATCAAAGAGCATATGAAATGCAATCTTCCAATGATTGGGAAAAATTGGGGAATTTTTTAGACACATTAAATAGTCACTTTAATGATATTGAGAGTGTTATGGATATAGATAGGGCCTTATGGATGATGGCTTTTGAAAATTTAACTGTTTGTTTAGATGGCCCAATTAATTCTATTCCTCATAATTTTTATCTATTTCAGAATAATAATGGTAGATTCTCTACTATATTATGGGATATGAATATGGCATTTGGAACTTTTACTAATGGTTTGCCTACACCTGTTACTATTAATGATTTACAGGAAATAGATATTTTTCATAATAGTAATGATCCTAATAATAAATTGACAAATCAACTGTTTTCTTCTGATAGATATAAGCGTATGTATGTAGCACACATGCGTACTATTTTAAATGAGCAATTTGTGAATAATAATTACATTACAAGAGCTAATCAACTGCAACAACTTATAGATACAGATGTAAGTGCAGATCCAAACCCATTCTACACTTATGCTGAGTTTACGAGCAATATAACTACATCTGTTGGAGTTAATCCTGTTATTGGTATTTCTGAATTAATGTCATCTAGAATACAATATCTTCAATCCCTTACGGAATTTACAGTTACACCTCCAGTAATTTCAAATATTTCATCAAGCCCTACAAATGTATTACCTAATACATCAGTAAATATTACAGCACAAATCTCAAATTCAAATTATGCTTACTTGGGCTATAGATATAAGTTTGCTGATGAGTTTGAAAAATTACAGATGTTTGATGATGGGCAACATGGTGATGGAACTGCTGGTGATGGGGTTTTTGGAGCGACTATTAATGTAGATGCTAGAGATGTTCAGTATTACTTTTATGCAGAAAATAATGATGCGGGGATTTTCTCTCCTGAAAGAGCTGAGAAGGAATTCCATCAATTAGCAGTTGTTGGAGGATTGGTAATTAATGAAATCATGGCGGCTAATTCCTCATCAGTGGCGGATCAGGATGGAGAGTTTGATGATTGGGTGGAGCTTTATAATGGAGGTGTAAATTCAATAAACTTAAGTGGTTTTTATTTGTCGGATAATGAGAATGATTTAACAAAATGGTCATTCCCAAGTGTAAGTATTCAACCTAATGATTATTTAATTATTTGGTGTGATACAGCTGGTGTAAGTCAGGCAGGATTACATACTACATATCGATTATCTGCTGATCAGGAGGAAGTTTATTTAAGCGACCCTTCTGGAAATGTTATTGATGCAGTCCATTATGTAAATATGATTGCCGATAAAGGTTATGCAAGAGTTCCAAACGGTAGTGGAACTATGCAGCATCAAGATCACACTTATGAGGATAACAATCAACAGGCAACTGAAAATAGTGACATCAGTTATGAGAGTAAGTTTAGGGTCTATCCGAATCCTTCTAATACTAGGATATATCTATTAGGAGACACTCGGACTATTAATGTGTTTAATATGATGGGTCAGAAAGTTTATTCTGATAATGAAGTAAAATCAATTGATATTAGCAATTGGGAAGATGGTATTTATTTTGTGAAATCAGCAGATTCTGTGGTTAAAATAATAAAACAATAATACATGAGAAAAATTTTCATTATTTGTGCAATTATAGGGCTTACTGCTTGTGAAAAAGGAGCCGGAGAAGGAGGGACATCGGTAATTGAAGGAAAAGTTATTTATTTTGAAAGAACATTAAATCCGGTAACACTCCAACTAGATACACACGAGTATCCAAAAGCGGAAAAAGATGTATTTATTATCTATTCTGATGATGAGACTGGAGTATATGATGATAAATTTGAAACAGATTATAATGGGAGATATCATTTTGAGTTTTTAAGAAAAGGTGATTATACTATCTATCTTCATAAAGATACTACTGTAGTTACAGGTACGGAATCAGAATATACTTATGAACTTCCAATTTATAAGTATATTACAATAAAGGATGATAATTCAGTAAATACAGTTGCTGACTTTGTAATTGAGAATAATTAATACATGAGTGCCTTCTCACAAATAATAGCTGATTTTTCACCTATTTCATTAGATGAAATGGATGATGTGAAATTGATGAGTAGAACGGATACAAAGTTTGCCTTTAAGTCAGCAAAACTTCCACAGTTGTTGGAGCAAATGCAACCTTTTTATAGAGTGCTTGAAATAGATGGGAAATTTATTCATGATTATAAATCTCTTTACTATGATACTGATGATAGAAAGTTTTATCTTGATCATCATAATCGCAGGGTAAATAGAAACAAAGTTCGTTTTAGAGAGTATGTCGGGAGTAAGCTTACTTTTTTAGAAATTAAACTCAAGAACAATAAGGGTAGAACCATTAAAAAGAGAATGAAAGTTGATTCAATTGCAAAAGAATTAACTCCTAAACAACAAACTTACATCAATAAGATTATTGGAAAGCAAATGGATGTGAAGTCAAAACAATGGATTAACTTTAGCAGAATTACTTTTGTACATAAAACACAAAAAGAAAGGTTGACTATGGATATAAACCTTACTTTTGAGAGTAAAGAAAAATCTGGGGATTTAAAGCAGCTTGCTATTGCTGAGGTAAAACAAGAACGAATGAGTAGATCATCTGATTTTATAAGAATTGCAAAAGAATTACATATTTTACCAATTAGGATTAGTAAATATTGCATGAGCACATTAGAGTTGAATCCTAATTTAAAACAAAATCGATTTAAACAAAAAAAATTATTTTTAACAAAATTAAAACTAGCATAAATGGAATTACTTTCAGTATTATTAAGCAAAGGACCTGAGTTTTTAGGGACTCCAATATTTGATTCAAAAGATTTTTGGACATTATTAGTAAAGACAGTGTTTAATTTGACAATTATTACAATAATTGTTAGATATATTTATTATCCTGTAACTAAAAATAAGGATTATTTATTTACTTATTTCTTGATTAGTTTAACGGTATTCTTACTTTGTGTTTTGTTAGATAGTGTGAAACTGCAACTAGGATTTGCTCTTGGCCTTTTTGCTATTTTTGGTATTATAAGATATCGTACTGATCCTATTGCTATTAAGGAAATGACTTATCTTTTTTTAGTGATTGGAATATCTGTGGTAAATGCCTTAGCTAATAAAAAAATTAGTCATGCGGAGGTTATTTTTGCTAATCTTCTTATTGTGTTTGTTACTTACGGAATGGAACGCATATGGTTGTTGAAACATGAAATTCGTAAGAATATAACTTATGAAAAGATAGAACTTGTTGTCCCTGAAAAAAGAGAGGAATTAATTGCAGATTTAAAAGCAAGAACAGGTTTGAATATTAGTAGAATAGAAATAAGAAGAATTGATTTTTTAAAAGATATAGCGAATATCAGGATTTTCTATTATGAGGATAATTCAGATGAGAATAATTCAGAATAGTATTTTATTACTATTACTGAGTTCTTTTTCAGTTTTAGCCCAAGAAAATGATTTCCAAACTTGGTATTCATTTTCTCTTAATAAAAAGATTATTAAAAAGACGAACCTCAGATTAAAATCAGGATTAAGATTAAGAGAGAATTCTTCTTTGTATTCCAAACAATTTTTTGATTTAAAATTGAAAAGAGATTTGAATAAAAGGGTCTCTTTTGCAAGTGGTTATCGATATGCTACTAATTGGGACAAAGAACTTGAAATTTCTAATAATAATAGGTTTTATGCTGAT
This sequence comes from Bacteroidota bacterium, assembly GCA_036139835.1. Lineage (GTDB taxonomy): Bacteria > Bacteroidota > Bacteroidia > Flavobacteriales > BACL11 > BACL11. Next base: position 41,329 of record JAYZYW010000042.1, on the reverse strand, counting down.
ATCAATTACAAAAATAAGCTTGTTAAAAGATTATCGTATGCTATAAGAAATAGATGGCAAACTCAAGGAGATATGTATGGTTACAAAATGACTTTGCGTCAGAAGTTTTCAGTATCTTATAATATTCGTAAAACAAAACTTAGACCTAATGTTGCAACTGAATATTTCTTCAACTTAGAGGATGGAATTAATAAATTGCGATCAACTATTACAGTATCGCACCGAATTACTAAAAACTTAGATTTTGATTTAGGTTATCGTATTCAGCAAGATTTTTATGTGAGTAATTCAGAAACTCTTTTTATATTTGAGGGCAAAATTTTATATGATTTATAATGCAAGAAAAAAAGATAGAGCTTCATTTTTCCTCAGCGTATTTATCAGAATTAGACAATAAAGATCAAGAGCTTATTGCTAATGCAAAAGAAGCTTTTATCACTGCTTATGCTCCTTATTCAGGCTTTTTGGTTGGGGCAAGTATTTTGCTGGAAAATGGGGAGATTATAAATGGTAGTAATCAAGAGAATGTTGCCTACCCATCTGGGCTTTGTGCTGAACGAGTAGCTATGTTTTATGTGGGAGCAAAATTTCCAGATGTTAAAATAAAAACTATAGCTATTTCTGTATTTTCTAAAAGTTTTGAAGTAACTGATTTTATTTCTCCTTGTGGGGCGTGTAGGCAAGTTATGGCAGAGTATGAAGATAAACAAGAACAGTCAATAAAAGTAATTTTACATTCACCTACTGATCAGGTGCTTATTGCAAATAAAGTTCAGGATTTATTGCCTTTTATGTTTAAAAGCCCTCATTTAAAGAAGCACTAGTAATTTAGTTTTCTTTAAATTTACCGCATGCATATTCTAGAAACTCCTATTGATTATTTAAAAGGGGTTGGCCCTTTTAGGGCTGATCTCTTAAAAAAGGAGTTGGATATCTTTACATATGGAGATTTATTAGACCATTATCCCTTTCGTTATATTGATAAAAGTATAGTGTATAACATTGCTGATTTAACAGCTGATATGCTTTTTATTCAGCTTAAAGGACAAATTATAAAGTTTGAAGAAAAAGGACAAAAGAACAGTAAGCGCTTAATTGCTCATTTTAAGGATGAAACAGGTATTATTGAATTAGTGTGGTTTAAAGGAACAAGATGGATAAAATCTGGTGTAAAATTACATACTGATTATATTGTTTTTGGGAAACCATCTGCTTATAAGGGTAAATTTAATATCGTGCATCCTGAGCTGGATTTACAAGGAGAAAAACAGCAGCTTTCTGGAAGCTTACAAGCTGTTTATCATTCTACAGAGTTATTAAAAGCAAAAGGATTAAGCAGTAGAGCAATTGGTAAATTAATAAAAGCTTTATTGTCTTTACTAAACAATCAGCTAGAAGAAACATTGTCACCTCATTTAATTTTAAAATTAGAATTGCCTAGTAGAGAACAGTCTTTTTATGATGTGCATCATCCTAAAGATGCAAAGGCATTAGTTAGGGCACAAAAAAGATTAAAGTTTGAAGAGTTTTTCTTTTTGCAATTACATTTATTAAAACTAAGACTAACAAGAAATTACAAGTCAAAGGGTTATGCTTTTGAAGATTTAGGAGATGGGTTTAATAATTTTTATAAGAAATATTTGCCTTTTGAATTGACTAATGCGCAAAAGAGAGTACTTAAAGAAATAAGAAATGATGTCAGGAATCCTCAGCAAATGAATCGCCTTTTGCAAGGAGATGTAGGAAGTGGTAAAACTTTGGTTGCATTATTAAGTATGCTTATGGGTGTGGATAATAATTATCAGACTTGCCTTATGGCTCCCACTGAAATTTTGGCACAACAGCATTTTCAATCTATTTCTACATATTTAGAAGAAATGGAAGTAAAAGTTGCGATGCTTACAGGATCTACAAAAACAAAAGAACGTAAAATTTTGCATAAACAATTAGAGAATGGAGAAATTGAGCTATTAATTGGTACACATGCTTTACTAGAAGATAAAGTGAGATTTAAAAATTTAGGTTTAGTGGTTATTGATGAGCAGCATAGATTTGGAGTTGCTCAAAGAGCGAAACTTTGGACAAAAAATGATCATCCTCCTCATATTTTAGTTATGACTGCAACTCCTATTCCAAGGACACTTTCTATGACGCTTTATGGTGATTTGAATGTATCAATAATTGATGAACTACCTCCTGGCAGGAAAGAAGTGAAAACTATATGGAAAACAGATTCTTCTCGCTTACAGATTATTAATTTTATAAGAGAGCAAATCGCTTTAGGAAGGCAGATTTATATTGTATTTCCTTTAATTGAAGAAAGTGAAAAGCTTGATTATAAGGATTTAATGGAGGGTTACAATGCAATTGAACGAGAATTTCCTTTGCCAGAATTTCAGGTGAGTGTAGTGCATGGCCGTATGAAAGCAGAGGACAAGGAATATGAAATGAAACGTTTTGTAGAGGGGACAACTAATATTATGGTAGCAACCACTGTAATTGAGGTTGGAGTAGATGTTCCGAATGCTTCTGTTATGATTATTGAAAGTGCGGAGCGTTTTGGACTTTCGCAACTACATCAGTTAAGAGGTAGAGTAGGAAGAGGCGCAGAGCAATCTTATTGTATACTTATGAGCGGAAATAAGGTAAGTAATGAAGGGAAGATTCGTTTGAGAACTATGGTAGAGACTAATGATGGCTTTCAAATATCAGAGGTAGATTTAAAGTTAAGAGGCCCTGGGGATATGATGGGGACCAAGCAAAGTGGGGTGCTTGATTTTAAAATTGCAGATATTATTGTAGACAATAAAATATTGCATTTTGCTCGAAAAGAGGCCCAACTCTTATTGGAGGATGATGAGAATTTAGAAAAAACTAAAAATAGAAATGTTGCTCGAACTTATCGTCCTTATGCTAGGGAACGCATGAGTTGGAGTAGGATTTCTTAAAATAAATAAGGGTAAGCTACTTATATCGCACCGCTACAACCTATCACCCTTGCTGCATTCCTGCCCTGGGGGAGTTCATAGGGAGCTGGTCGCACAAGACTTACCCTTGAGCCCAAAAGTAAGATTATTCTTAAAAAATCAAACTATTTATTGTCTTCTATTTTTAGTTATATTTGTCCAAATTTTAAGAATGCAGCAAATAGAAAAAGAATTCTTATTAAATAGAGGCTTATATCTGGGGATTTTTCTCTCATTTTTTCCAATTATTGATTTGTTATTTGGTGAAAATATGACATTAAAAACATATTATCTTGTTTTTTATGGTTTATGGTTTATAATTATGACTTTTTTAATATTATTTTTCGGAAAAGAATATAGATCTCATTCTAATTTTTTTAATTTTAAGAGTGCTTTTAGAATAATGTTTATAGTTGCTGCAATTGGTTTTTCATTACTTACTGTCACTAGGATAACCTTGTGGAATATTTTTTATCCAGAAAAATATATTGAATTAAATGAAACGAGAGATGCTAAACTAACATCATTTGTATTGGGTTTTTCTCAATCATATTTAGATAAGGCGTATAGAAATGGCAGCCTTTCAGATGAAGAATATGAAGAATCCATGACAAAGATTGATGATCAAATTAATGCTGCTAATAAGATTCTAGAAGAAAAATGGAATTCTATAAAGGAGAACGGGATCAGTAAAACTTTATTTTTAGTAACCCTAATTACCAATTTGTTTTTTATGATAATTTTAAATGCTATACTAGCGTTAATTATTAGAAGAAAACATGAAATTACATAATTATGAATATTAGTATAGTAGTGCCTTTATTGAATGAAGAAGAATCGTTGTCAGAATTATGTGCTTGGATTGATAAAGTAATGCAAGAAAATAATTACACTTATGAAGTGCTTTTAATTGATGATGGCAGTAAAGACAATTCATGGGAAATTATAGAAAAAACATCTTCTCAAAACACAAATATTAAAGGAATTAAGCTTAGAAAAAATTATGGGAAATCTGCAGCTTTAAATGTTGCTTTTTCAAAAGTAAAAGGTGATGTAGTTATTACTATGGATGCTGATTTGCAAGATAGTCCTGATGAAATCCCTGAGTTATATCATAAAATTACTATTGATGGTTATGATTTGGTTTCAGGATGGAAAAAGAAGAGACATGATCCAATTACAAAAACTATTCCTACAAAATTGTTTAATTGGGCTGCTCGCAGGGCTTCTGGCATTTATTTACATGATTTTAATTGTGGACTTAAATCTTATAAAAATACAGTAATAAAATCAATTGAAGTACATGGTGAAATGCATCGCTATATCCCTATTTTGGCTAAATGGGCTGGTTTTTCTAATATTACTGAAAAAGTAGTGCTTCATCAATCCAGAAAGTATGGTGTTACAAAATTTGGATTAGAGCGATTTACAAATGGATTCTTGGATTTGCTTACTATTACATTTGTAAGTCGATTTGGGAAAAAACCAATGCATTTCTTTGGTGTTTTTGGTAGCTTAATGTTTATGCTTGGTTTTGGCTTATTTGCTTATATTGGTGGAACTAAAATATATTTTATGCTCAATAGTTCTCCAGCCACTAATATTGCTCAAATGTCAGGATTTTACATTGCTTTAACTTCCATGATTATTGGTGTCCAGTTATTTCTGGCTGGTTTTATTGCTGAAATGATATCACGAAATACCTATGATAGAAATAACTATCAAATAGAAAAAGAGGTTTAGATTTTGGCTAATCAAAAAGTTATTATTATTGGCCCTGCTTTCCCTTTTAGAGGTGGTATTTCCAATTTTAATAATGCCTTAGCAAAGGCTTATAATGATAGAGGAGATGATGTGACCTTATTTTCTTTTACCTTACAATATCCTTCATTTTTATTTCCAGGGATTACTCAATATGAGGACGGAATTCCCCCTAAAAACTTAAGAATTAAAACATTGATCAATTCTTTAAACCCTTTTAATTGGATAAAAGTTGCTAATAAAATAAATAAGGAAACCCCAGATTTAGTAATTATAAGATATTGGTTGCCCTTTATGTCTCCTTGTTTAGGTACTATTGCTAGGTTGCTTAATAAAAAGATAAAGATTTTAGCTATTACTGATAATGTTATTCCTCATGAAAAACGCTTAGGAGATAAAATTCTTACTAAGTATTTTGTAAAAAGTTGTGATGCGTTTTTAACCCTTTCTGAATCTGTGCTTGATGACTTGACTCATTTTACCACTTCTATTTTTAAGAAATTTATTCCACATCCTATTTATGATGTCTTTGGCGAGAAAATTTCAAAAAAAGATGCAATTAAAAATTTAGAGTTAAGTTCTGATGATAAATATTTGTTATTTTTTGGTTTTATACGCAAGTACAAGGGTTTAGATTTGATACTTAAAGCAATGGCTGATGAGCGGATTAAAGCGTTGGGAGTAAAGCTAATCGTAGCGGGAGAGTTTTATGATAATAAGAATGAATATACAGTATTAATAGATACTTTAGGAATTAAGAATCAGGTTATCTTACACAGTAACTTTATTACAGCTGAAAAGGTTAAAAATTATTTTTGTGCCTCTGATATGATTACACAAACTTACAAAACAGCTACTCAAAGTGGAGTAACTCAAATTGCTTATCATTTTGAGCGCCCCATGTTAGTGACTAATGTTGGAGGTTTGGCTGAAATTGTTCCTAATAATAAAGTGGGCTATGTTACTTCTAAAAATCCTAATGATATTGCAGATGCAATAGTAGACTTTTATCAGAATAATAAAGAAGAAGGATTTGTGTTAAATACTAAGGAAGAAAAAAAAAGATTTAGTTGGGAATCATTTGTAAATGGGATTGATGAATTAATGAAATTGGTGAAGTAGCAAAATCTATTTTTTACCCTATATTTGCCAAAAAAGATAGATGAAGAAGTTATTTTTATGCTTATTACTAATACCATTTTTTGCTATTAGTCAGACAATTAATGAGGTTGATGAGAATGGGAAAAAACAGGGGAATTGGTCAAAAAAGTACAAAAATGGAGATGTAAGATATAAGGGCCAATTTAAAGATGATAAGCCACAAGGGTTATTCTTTTATTATTATGATAGTGGTGAATTACAAGTAGAAAAAGAGTTTTTCCATAATGGGGAAGCAGCCGCTACTCATTTTTTTTATAAAGATGGTAATTTACAATCATCAGGACTATATGTGGGTGAATTAAAAGATAGTACTTGGCATTACTATAGTAGAGATAGTATCTTGATTATGTCAGAACAATATCAACAAGGAAAGCTTAATGGAACTACTAAAACTTTTTATTATGATGGGACTCTTTATGAAATAAAAAATTGGAAAAACAATCTTTTAAATGGGATTTGGAAACAGTTTTTTATGGATGGAACATTAAAAATGGAAAGTGCTTATAAAGATGATTTGAGAAATGGGAAACAAACTTATTATTACCCTAATGGAAAGATTTATTATAATGGATTTTATAGTGATGATTTAAAATCAGGAGTTTGGGAGTTTTTTACTGAGGAAGGCGTTAGCGATACAATAATAAACTATGATGAGTAAAGGAAGAGTATTAATGGCAATGAGTGGTGGTATTGATAGTACTATGGCTTCATTAATTCTTCATGAACAAGGGTATGAGGTTATTGGTTTAACTATGAAAACTTGGGATTATGCAAGCTCAGGAGGTAGTAAAAAAGAAACGGGTTGTTGTAGTTTGGATTCTATAAATGATGCAAGGCAATTAGCTGTAGATTGTGGCTTTCCTCATACTATTTTAGATATTCGTGAAGAATTTGGTGATTCTATTATTGATAATTTTGTTGATGAGTATATTGCTGGTCGCACTCCAAATCCATGTGTTCTTTGTAATACACATATAAAATGGGAGGCACTTCTAAAACGAGCTGATATGCTAAAATGCAAATACATTGCTACAGGACATTATGCTCAGATCCGTGAAGAAAATGGTCGGTATATTATCTCTAAGGGTTTGGATGAAAGTAAGGATCAGTCCTATGTACTTTGGGGTGTTAAGCAAGAATGTCTTAAAAGAACAATTTTCCCTATGGGGAAATATCATAAAAAAGCTATTAAAGAGATGGCACTAAATAGAGGATATAAAGCTTTAGCTGAAAAAAATGAAAGCTATGAAATCTGTTTTATTCCAGACAATGATTATAGAGGATTCTTAAAAAGAAGGGTCGCAGGATTGGAAAAAAAAGTAGAAGGAGGGGACTTTATTACAACTGATGGTAAAACAGTAGGTACTCATAATGGCTATCCTTTTTATACTATTGGTCAAAGAAAGTTAGGGGTATCGTTAGGCCCTAATCCTACTTATGTGGTTGGGATAAATCCTGATGAAAATACTGTGGTTGTAGGTACAAAAGAAGATTTACAAAAGCAAGAAATGTTTATAAGAGATATAAATTACTTAAAATATGCTAATATTAAGGATGGCATGGAATGTTTAGTGAAAGTAAGGTATAAAGATAAAGGAGAGTTAGCCACTATTACAAATGAGGGTGACAACTTAAAAGTGTTATTTCATAAAAAAGTAGCAGGTATAGCTCCAGGTCAATCAGCTGCAATTTATGAAGATGAAGATTTGATTGCAGGAGGATTTATTATGAAAAAATAGATTTTGAATCATAAGATCCCATATCAAAATACTAAGCATTTCTCTAAATTAGTTTTAGATTATCTGAATCAGGATAAAAAGTTAACATCATTTGTAAATCATTTCCCTACTTTAGATAATTTTGAAAAACAAATTAAGGAAAAATCTACACATGAGATAAATAGAGAAACTTTAGTTTCAGTTTTAGAAAAGCAAAATGCCATTATTTCGCTTTCAGATATATCAAAAAGTAATATTCAATTATTAAAAGACAATCATACTTTTACGATAACAACTGGTCATCAATTATGTTTATTTACCGGTCCTTTATATTTTCTTTATAAAATAATTTCAACTATAAATCTGTCTGAAAAGCTCAAAGAAAAATATCCTAATAATAATTTTATTCCTATCTTTTGGATGGCAACTGAGGATCATGATTTCCAAGAGATCAATCATATTAATTTGTATGGTAAAAAAGTGTTAGAATGGGAGCAAATTCGTTATCGGATAACTCATAGTCAGCATAATCGTGGTGCTATGGGTAGGATGAGTTTGAATGGAATTGAGCGAGTAATAAATGTTGTAGCAAGAAGTATTTTAGGAGAAAGTGATCATGGACAGCGATTACTTAATCTGTTTGAGAAGGCTTATTTAAAGAATCAAAATCTAGCTGATGCAACTAGATATTTAGTAAATGAACTTTTTGGTAAATATGGACTTGTAATAATTGATGGTGATAATAAGCAACTAAAAAAACAATTTATTCCTTATATTAAAAAAGATGTATTAGAGCAAGGGTTTGTTAAGACTATTCAAGAATCTAGCAAAAAGTTAGCGAGTAGTTATTCTGCACAAGCCTTTGTCCGTGATGTCAATTTTTTTAAACTATCAGAAGAAAAAAGAGAGTTGATAAAAGGAGATATTACTGAAAGAGAGATTGAAGAGAATTCTGAACGATTTAGCCCAAATGTTTTATTGCGCCCACTTTATCAGGAATGTGTATTGCCAAATATTGCAACAATAGGAGGTGGAGCTGAGATAGCTTATTGGATGCAATTAAAGTCTGCATTTCAGCAAGAAAAAATGCCTTTTCCACTATTAGTATTAAGGAACTCTGTCATGCTCATTTCAGATAAACAAATGCAAATTATCAGAGCATTTAATTTTGAGTTATTTGATATTTTTAAAGATGAACATGCTTTACAAAAGCAATATATAATAGGAAGAAAATTATCTGAAATAGATTTAACTAATGAGAAAGAAGATATTAAAAGAATATATTCTATGATATCAAATAAGATTAGTGATAGTGGATTAAGAGACAATATAAAAGCACAACTTAAAAAACAGTTAAATGCATTAGATACGCTAGAATTAAAGCTCATAAGGTTGGAAAAACAAAAGGATAAATATGCTGTAAACCAAATTAGCAGGCTAAAGAAACAATTATTTCCAGATAATAGCTTGCAAGAACGTTATGAAAACTTTATTCAATTTTATTTAAAAGATGGGAACAACTTTATTGAAAGATTAAAACAGAATCTAAATCCGCTCGACCCTAATTTTGTAATTTTGTCGGATTAAATTTAAGCAATAAATGGAACACGAAAAAATATTAATTTTAGATTTCGGATCACAATACACTCAGCTTATTGCTAGACGTATAAGAGAATTAAGTATTTATTCAGAGATACATCCTTATAATAATTTGCCAGAAATTGATGGGAGTTGGAAAGCAGTAATTCTATCAGGATCTCCATTCTCTGTGCGTGAGAAAAATGCTCCAATTCCTATTTTATCTTCAATTAAAGGGAAACTTCCTTTACTTGGTGTTTGTTATGGTGCACAACATTTAGCACATGAGTTTGGTGGTGAAGTACTACCTTCTAAAATCAGGGAATATGGAAGAGCAAATTTATCTTTTGTTGATTCTAGAAATAAACTATTAAAAGGAGTTTCTTCAAATTCGCAAGTATGGATGAGTCATGGAGACACTATTGCATTACTACCGAATAATTATAAAATTATTGCATCAACAAATGATATAGATGTTGCTGCATATGAAATTGAAAATGAGATAACTTATGGCCTGCAGTTCCATCCTGAGGTCTATCATACTAAAGATGGTGCAATTATTTTGAAAAATTTTTTGATAGATATTTGTGGCTGTACTCAAGATTGGACACCAAATACATTTGTTGAAGAAACGGTAGCTGATTTAAAAACTAAATTAGGAAATGATAAAGTTGTTTTAGGGATTTCAGGTGGTGTTGATTCTACTGTTGCAGCTGTTTTATTGAATAAAGCTATTGGTAAGAATCTACACTGTATTTTTGTAGATAATGGCATTTTAAGAAAAGATGAGTTTGAAAGTGTATTGGAGCAATATAAAGGGATGGGATTAAATGTAAGTGGAGTGAATGCAAAAGAGCGTTTTTATAATGTTTTGGCTGGCGTTTCTGATCCTGAGAAAAAGCGTAAAGCAATTGGAACCATGTTTATTAATGTTTTTGATGATGAAGCTCATAAGATAAAAGATGTTAAATGGCTTGCTCAAGGCACTATTTATCCTGATGTAATTGAATCAGTTTCTGCTACTGGAGGACCATCTCAAACCATTAAATCGCATCATAATGTTGGAGGCTTGCCTAATTATATGAAACTTAAAATTGTTGAGCCACTTAATACTTTATTCAAAGATGAAGTGCGAAGAATAGGGCGCTCAATGGGGATTGATCAAGAACTTTTAGGAAGACATCCTTTTCCAGGGCCTGGATTAGCAATTCGCATTTTAGGCGATATTACAAAAGAAAAAATTAGGATTTTACAAGAAGTAGATCATATCTTTATTTCATCATTAAAATCTTCTGGATTGTATGATAAAGTTTGGCAAGCAGGAGCAATTTTCTTGCCTGTTCAATCTGTTGGAGTCATGGGTGATGAAAGGACTTACGAGAATACTATAGCGCTAAGAGCGGTTGAATCAACTGATGGAATGACTGCAGATTGGGTGCACTTGCCTCATAAGTTCTTAGCAAAAGTATCGAATGATATTATTAATAAAGTAAAAGGGATTAATCGTGTAGTATATGATATTTCTTCTAAGCCACCAGCAACTATTGAATGGGAATAATAAAAAAAATAGGTTTTGTTTTTCTAGTTTTTTGTGCTTTAAATCTGTCAGCACAAATTATTCCTGATACTGTTTATTTTTCTGGAAATAAATTTGTTGAACACATAGTAAAAGGAGGAGAGTCGCTTAAATCAATAGCAGCCCTTCACAAAGTTAAAACATCAGAAATTAAGTCAGCGAATGAGCTTGATAGAAGACTTTTTTATAATCAAGTAATTTATATTCCAATTTATTTAAATAATACAAATCAAGAATTGATTTCTGTTAAGAAATTGGAGCAGGAAGATGACCCATTGCCGTGGGATTATAAGTCTGATAATTCTATTACAAATATTGCACTTTTAATGCCTTATTATTTACTTAAGAATGATGCCATATTTAATAAGGATACAGATGCTTTAGATATTTCAAATAGATATTATTATCCATCTGATGCAGCACTATCTTTTTATGTTGGTGTTGAGTTAGCTATAGATTCATTAAGAAGAGCAGGGCAGGATATTATTTTGCACACTTTTGATACGAATCAGGATAGTTTAGAAGTGCAAAAAATAGTTTATTCTCATCAACTCAATGAAATGGATATTATTATTGGTCCTATGTATTCTAATTTGTTCCAGATGATGTGTAAAAAGTATGGTAAAGATCCTACTAAGATTCTTATCTCGCCACTTTCTAGAGATAACAAAAGGATTACAAAATTCCCTGCAGTTTATCAAATAGCGCTAACATATAAAGCTCAGGCAGATATCTTAACAAATTATTTAATTGAAAATAAACTAGATGAGAGAATTATAATCTTGAATGATGAACAAGAGCGAGGCCTTGCCGCTTATTTAAAACATAGATTTAAGAAAAAAAATAAAACAGTGGAATCGTTTCAGATTACTAATACTCAAGTTGATGAGATTAGAAAATATTTTGTAGAAGATCAAAATGTCTTATTAATATCAAAAGACAAAGCTTTTATTAGTACAATGTTAGGTGCAATAGGAAGTATTGATTCTACTTCAATTGTATTTTCATTTGAATCTATTATGTCATATGATAATCTTGACATAACTAATTTGATGGAACTTGATGTTCATATCCCTAATTCAAGAAGTATTAATTTTTCCAATGATTATGATTTAAATTTTGTATCACTATTTGAAAAAGAATTTAAAACAAATGTTGGAAAATACTCAAAAGAGGGTTATGATATTATCATGCACTTTTGTGGTAAAGCTAATTTATATAAGTTTAAACGACTTAAACGTGGATATTATGAAAATATTTTTGCACCTATTTATCATTATTCAGATTTCAAATTAGTTCCTGTTGATTAGGGTAGTTTATTATTTTTAATACTATTTTTTATCATACAATGAATAATAGAATTTTTGAAACTCTTGATATAAACTAATGATGGAATGGTTCTGAAGTTTCTAGGGAAGTATATCATATAAGATAATTATCTCAAATCAATCACCTCAACACCAGGAAAATCAGTAATATTAAATATGAATGGTTTTATTATAGTATTGCTTTTAAATGATGTTACTAAATATTTATAAGTCCCTCCATTTTTATCATGTATAGTGATTCTTTCTAATTGATTCTTCGCAGCATCAACGGCAATATTTATTTTCATAAATTCTCGACTTTCTTTTGGAAATAGGTCAATAATTTGCAAGCGTTTTCCTTTTTCTGAATTAGCGCCTACATAAGTGTATTTATAGTCTGCTTCATAAATAGTAAAGAACTTATTTGGGCTCATCATTTTGTCTTCTGGGTCATGTTCCATTATTTGTACTTCATTCATGTCAATTAAGTATATCCATTGGGTTTCTCCATTATTTATAATGGTTTGATTATGCATTTCTAATTGAAATTTCTCCCCTGCTAACACTAAAATCCCTTCTTGCTCTTCTCTTATATTTTGACTTTTATTTTCTAAAATAAAATAAAATTCGATAGTTATATTTTTATATGATTTAGTCGTTGTACTTAATCTATTTAGCACTTCTTTAGCAATTTGTTCCTGTGCGAAAATAGTAGTGCTTAATGCAATTAATATAATTAGAATGAATTTATTCATTATTATTCAAGCTTCTTAATAGTTCTTCAAGAGCCATTTCATCTCGCACTAGGACTTCTCGTGCTTTGCTCCCTTGAAATGGACCTACTATTCCTGCTGCTTCAAGCTGGTCAATAATACTACCTGCACGGTTGTATCCTAATCTTAATTTTCTTTGAATTAATGATGTTGACCCGGATTGATGTTGCACTACTACTGAAGCTGCTTCATTAAACATAGCATCAATGTCATTTAAATCTGTGCTACCTCCTACGGCTTCAGCTTCTCCTTCATATGCAGGAAGTATGTGAGCTTGTGGATAAGCTCTTTGTGAACCAATAAATTCACAGATTTTTTCTACTTCAGGGGTGTCAATAAATGCACATTGTAATCTTGTTAAATCATTACCTGTTGAAATTAACATATCACCCATGCCAATTAATTGTTCTGCTCCTTTATTGTCCATTATTGTTCTGGAATCAATAGTTGAGGTTACTCTAAAAGCAACTCTTGCAGGGAAGTTAGCTTTTATGAGTCCAGTAATAACGTTTACTGAAGGTCTTTGAGTAGCTACAATTAAATGTATGCCAATAGCACGTGCTAATTGAGCAAGTCTTGCAATAGGAGTTTCTATTTCTTTTCCTGCTGTCATTATAAGATCAGCAAATTCATCAATTACCAATACGATATACGGTAAGTATCTATGTCCATCATTTGGGTTTAATTTTCTGGCAATAAATTTTGCATTATATTCTTTTATATTTCTACAGTTAGCATTTTTACATAGTTCATAACGCTCATCCATCTCTATGCAAAGTGAATTCACAGTATTGATAACTTGTTTAGTGTCGGTAATAATTGCTTCTTCAGAGTCAGGAAGTTTTGCTAGGTAGTGGCGTTCTATTTTATTAAACAAAGTAAGTTCTACTTTCTTAGGGTCTACTAGTACAAATTTGATTTGTGATGGATGTTTTTTGTAAAGTAATGATACTAGTATTGCGTTTAGTCCTACTGATTTTCCTTGGCCTGTTGCACCAGCCATTAGTAGGTGGGGCATTTTAGCTAAATCAACTACAAATGTTTCATTTGCAATTGTTTTCCCAAATGCGATAGGTAACTCCATTTTAGAATTTTGGAATTTTTCTGATTGAAGAACTTCTAGAATTGAAACAGTATTTTTATTAGTGTTAGGAACTTCAATACCAATAGTACCTCTGCCAGGAATTGGGGCAATAATTCGAATCCCTTTAGCAGCTAAGCTAAGTGAAATATCATCCTCTAAGTTTTTGATTTTAGAGATTCTGACTCCAGCTTCTGGTACAATCTCATAAAGGGTAATGGTTGGACCAACTGTAGCTGATATAGATGCTATTTCAATATTATAGTGTCCTAAAGTTTCAACAATTTTATTTTTATTTTTTTCTAGTTCTTCTTTATCAATCTCAATTTTACTTTCTCCATAGTCTTTCAATAAATCCATTTCTAGCATTTTGAATTGTGAAAGTTCAAGTGTAGGATCAAAATCGCCTAGTGCTTTTAGTTTCTTTTCAATATCACTTTTACTAAGAGTTTCTTCATCAGTGGCGCTTATTACTTCTAATCCTAAGTTATCTTCTTGTTTAGGAGTCACTATAGTAGGCTCCACTATTAATTTTTCAGGGTTAGGTTCTGTAAGTGTTTCTGTTGATATTTCCTCAACTGTAGTGTTAGTTGTGCCTTCACTCAATGGTGTTTCTTGTTGAAGGAGATCTTCTTTAGCTTGTACTATCTTTTTTTTGGGCTTTAATTTATTGATAAATGCCTGAAATTTTTCTGCATTAATATTAAATGAAATAACTAAATAAAGCAATACAGAAGTAATAAGAATTAAACTAGTCCCTATACTTCCTACTGCTTGAATTAAAAGCTCATTAACAAATATTCCTAAGCCACCTGCTGTAATCATCCCTTCTAAAAAATGATGAATAAAAACAGGCAATAAGATTAATCCTAAGATACTATTAAGAATTAGTTTGTTCAGTTTGAACTGTTTTAATCCTAGGATTTTTAGTCCCATTATAAGTGTTGTAAACGGAATAAAAAGCGCTGCAATTCCAAACCACAGTTTTATGAATCTATAAGAGATTTGAGCTCCCAATCCTCCAATTTGATTTTTTGTATCGTTATTGAGAATAGTATAGCCTTCTTTTGATAGAATACTGTCATCAGCTTTCCATTCTAACAAATAAGAGATGAATGCAATAATCGTTAATACCGAAAATAATGCAATGATTGTTCCAAATATTTTTTGATTAGTTGAATCTTGAAAAGGAGCTAAGATTTTTTTAAAGCTAATTTTCCTTGAATTCTTAACTTGTAATTTAGTTTTTGCCATATAATCTTCAAAAATACAAATGAATTGAGGTCTTTGTAGATAGTATTAACATATGTTTTAGCATTATATTGTTAATAATTGTTAAAAGTAAAATTATGCCAGTCCTTTAGTAGAAAACATTAAATTTGCATACAATTATGATGAAGATAAACATAACAAATGAAACGGCTCAATTAAAATCTGTTTTAGTAGGAATTGCTGATGATTTTGGAGGAACTCCAATTGAAGAAGAATGTTATGATCCTAAATCAAAAGAACATGTAAAGGCAGGAATTTTTCCATTTGAAAAGGATTGTATTGCAGCAATAGATGCTTTGGTTGTAGTTTTTGAAAAATACAATGTAAAAGTATATCGACCTCAAAATATCAAAGGATTAAATCAGATATTTTCAAGAGATATAGCTTTTGCAATTAAAGATAAATTAGTTTTACCTAATATAATTGAAGATAGAAGAAAAGAAGTAGAAGCTATTGGTGTCGTTTTAAGTCAAATAGAGGAGTTAGATAAAATAAAAATACCAGAAGATGCTAGGGTAGAAGGAGGAGATGTAATACTTTGGAATGAATATATCTTTGTTGGATACTCTGAAAAGGAAGATTTTGAGAAATATACAGTAGCCAGAACAAATATAGCCGGACTTGATTTTTTAGCAGATACTTTTCCAAATAAAAAGGTGAAGGGTTTGGAATTAAATAAGTCGGATGATAATTCCAGAGAAAATGCTTTGCATTTAGATTGTTGTTTTCAACCAATTGGTAAGGGTATGGCAATACTATATAAAGGTGGTTTTAAGAATGAGAAAGATGTTATTTCCTTGATAAATTATTTTGGTAAAGAAAATATTATTGAAATAAGTAGAGAGGAAATGTATAATATGAATTCAAATGTATTCTCAATATCGGAAAAAGTGATAATATCGGAAAAAGAATTTACAAGGTTGAATGCGGAGTTAAGAAAAAGAGGATTTATTGTAGAAGAAGTCCCTTATGCTGAAATAGCAAAAATGTCTGGATTATTTAGATGCTCAACAATGCCATTAATAAGAGAATAATGCAGCAAATAACAAAGAACATACTGATGATAAAGCCAGTTAGCTTTAGATATAATGAGCAAACAGCCGTGAATAATTATTATCAGATAGTGTTGGATAATTTATCTTCTGAGCAAATACAAGAAAAAGCACTATTAGAATTTAATAATCTTGTTGAAAAATTAGAAAATGCTGGAGTTAATGTAATTGTGATTGAGGATACAAAAGAACCTGAGACTCCAGATTCAATTTTTCCAAACAATTGGGTCTCTTTTCATTCTGATGGAATGATAGGATTATACCCTATGTGTGCTGAAAATAGAAGAGATGAAAGGAGAGAAGATATTCTTGACACATTAGTTGAGGAGTATGGTTTTAAAATAGAAGAAATAAAAGATTTTACTGAGTTTGAAGATCATGATAAATACCTTGAAGGGACAGGTAGTATGGTACTTGATAGAGAATATAAAATTTGTTATGCAGCTATTTCTATCCGTACAGATAAAATTGTAGTAATGCAATTTTGTAAGGAGTTTGATTATCGTCCAGTTTTTTTTACGGCCAATCAAGATGTTAATGGAGAGAGAATGACTATTTATCATACAAATGTAATGATGTGTGTAGCTGATAAATTTGCAGTAATTTGCTTAGATAGTATTGATGATGAAGCAGAAAGAATGCATGTTGTAGAGGTGCTTACTGAAACAGGAAAAGAAATAATAGAAATTAGTGAATCGCAAAAAAATAGATTTGCAGGAAATATGTTGCAAGTAATGGGGGATAAACCTTATCTTGTGATGTCTAATTCTGCATTTAATGGTTTAACAGATGAACAAAAAAATGCACTTGAAAAATATGGCTCAATTATTCATAGCGCAATAGATACAATAGAGGCTTGTGGCGGTGGAAGCGCAAGATGTATGATGGCAGAAGTATTTTTGCCTAAAAAGTAAATATGATACAAGAAATATTACATAAGGAGATTAAAAAAGCACTTGCTGAATTATATTCGGCATCAGAACAAAGTATACAGTTCCAAAATACAAGAAAAGATTTTGATGGAGATATTACATTAGTAGTATTTCCACTTTTGCGTGCTTCTAAAAAAGGAGCAGAACAAACAGCTGCTGATATAGGAAATTATTTAAAAGAAAATGTTGAAGAGGTTATAAATTTTAATGTTATAAAAGGATTTTTAAATCTTGAAATTTCAAAACATTTTTGGTTTAATCAGTTTATTAACGCATATAATACTTCTGATTATGGAATAGTAAAAGCAACTGCAAAGGCACCGATTTATTTGGTAGAGTATTCTTCCCCTAATACTAATAAACCAATTCATTTAGGGCATTTGCGAAATAATTTCTTAGGATATTCTGTTGCTGAGATACTTAAGGCAAGTGGCAAGAATGTAAAGAAAGTACAAATCATTAATGATAGAGGAATTCATATTTGCAAATCAATGGTAGCTTGGCAAGATTTTGGTAATGGAGAAACCCCTGAATCTTCTAGTATAAAAGGGGATCATTTGGTTGGAAAATATTATGTAGAATTTGACAAGTATTATACAAAACAAATTGCTGAATTAATTGCTTCAGGAATGGAAAAAGAACAAGCTGAGAAAGAGGCTCCTATTTTTAAAAAAGCACAAGAAATGCTTCTTAAATGGGAAGTAAAAGATGTTGAGGTAAGAGCACTTTGGGAGAAAATGAATGCTTGGGTATATGAAGGTTTTGCAAGTACTTATGATAGACTTGGAGTTGATTTTGATAAGAATTATTATGAAAGCAATACTTATCTTTTAGGAAAAAAAGTAGTGGATATTGGCCTTGAGAAAGGAGTTTTTTACAAAAAGGAAGATGGCTCAGTTTGGATAGATTTATCAAATGAAGGATTGGATGAGAAAATTATTTTACGTTCTGATGGAACAGCAGTTTATATGACCCAGGATATTGGGACAGCCATACAAAGATATGAAGATTTTGATTTCTCTCATATGACATATGTGGTTGCTAATGAGCAAGATTATCATTTTAAAGTTTTGTTTTTAATATTAGAAAAACTGGGATATGATTGGGCAAAAAACTGTTCTCATTTCTCTTATGGAATGATAGATTTGCCAACTGGAAGAATGAAATCTCGTGAAGGTACCGTGGTGGATGCGGATGATTTTATTCAAGAAATGGTTGATACAGCCAAAAGTATAGCAAAGCAGTTGGGAAAACTAGAGGGTTTGTCAGAAAAAGAGGCAAATGAATTGTATGAAATTATTGCATTAGGAGCATTAAAATATTTTATGTTAAAAGTTGATCCTAAAAAGCAAATGCTATTTCATCCTGAGGAATCAGTTGATTTTAATGGAAATACTGGGCCTTTTATTCAGTATACTTATGCAAGAATTCAGTCCTTAAAAAGAACCCATTCTAAGAAAGTAATTATGCCAAAATCAATTGACATAACAGATAAAGAACAAGAAATTATTAAGCAGTTAACTATTTTTCCAGCTTTGATTCAAGAAGCAGCAATTAATTATAGCCCAGCACTTGTAGCTAACTATATTTATAATTTAGTTAAGGATTTTAACAACTATTATCAGAGTACTGCTATACTTACAGCTGAAAGCGTTGAGCTTATTAATTTTAGATTAGGATTGTCGTTAAAAGTGGGAGAGGTGATAAAAACGGCTATGAAGTTACTAGGGGCTGGAGTGCCTGATAGGATGTAAGATCTTCTTAATAAGCTTTTTTACAGCATGAAAATAATTGTCTTTTTTTTATTTCTTCCATCAATATTGCTAGCACAAGATGGTGCCTTTAGATATTTTATTTCTTTTACTGATAAAGTAGACACTAATTTTAGTGTTAATAGTCCAGAAGAATATCTTTCAATAAAAACAATTGCTAAAAGAAAAAAGTTTTTTATAGCAATTGATAGCACAGATTTGCCGGTTTCATCTATTTATATTGATGCCTTAAAATCGTCAGGATTTTTAGTTGAGAATACATCAAAATGGTTTAATGGTGTAATTGTTAGTACTTATGATAGTTTACTGATTACATCATTAAATTATGTTTTTATTGATAGTGTAGTTAGTTTTGGTAGTTGGCAAAACACCAAGAAGGTTAGTGAAAAATGGCAAATAAATTATGACATTTCTGATTATGGTTTGGCTTTTAATCAATTGCAAATGTTAGGAGGTGATTTAATGCATTCAAAAGGATTTAAAGGAAATGGCATTACAATTGCAGTGATTGATGCTGGTTTTTATAAGGTTAATCAGCTTGATTTATTTCGTGATTTGCAAAATCAGATCTTGAGTACTTACGATTTTGTTGATGGAAATTCAAATGTATATGATGATCATACTCACGGAATGATGGTACTCAGTACTATGGGAGCAAAAGGAATAATGATGGGTACAGCTCCTGATGCCCAGTATCTTTTACTTAGGAGTGAGGATGTTTTTTCTGAAAACTTAATTGAGGAATTTATGTGGGTTTGTGCTGCTGAATATGCTGATAGTGCAGGTGCTGATATTATTAATTCTTCATTAGGCTATACTACTTTCGATGATACAATTCAAAATCATACTTATGCTGATATGGATGGTGTAACTACCCCAATAAGTATAGGCGCTGGTATGGCTTGTGATAAAGGAATGATTGTAGTTAATTCTGCAGGTAATTCTGGGAATAGTACCTGGCATTATATTGGTGCTCCTGCTGATAATTTTAATGTGTTGACAGTTGGTGCAGTTGATGAAAATGAAGAATTTGCCTTATTTAGTTCATATGGCCCAAATACTGAGGGAGCTGTAAAACCTAATGTTATGGCTCAGGGGAAAAATATAGTTGTAGCTACTTCTGATAATGGACTTATGAATGGTAATGGCACCTCTTTTTCATCTCCTGTAACTGCTGGAATGGTTGCTTGTTTGTGGGGGGCGAATTCTGATAAATCTAGTTTTAGCATCAAAGATGCAATTTATAAATCGGCTGATAGATATTTAAATCCTGATAATCAATTTGGTTATGGAATTCCTAATTATTATAGTGCTTATCAGTATTTAAATTACGACTTTACTATTCCTATTAATGAAGGTATAAGTCAAGATGTAAATTATACTATTTATTCTATTGATGGTAAATTAATTGATTATGGAATTTTGTACTATAATAATAAACAAGATGCAGTTAAGATTATAAAACCTAAAACAGCAGGTGCGTATATTATTCATTTAATTTCTGATAGTTTTGAATTGAATAAGAAATTTATTGTGTTTGAGTAAAGATTCTATTTAGGAATTGTTCTAATTGTTGCACTGTTCTTTTAGTAAAAAGCTCCCCATCTTTCACATAAGATATTTCTCCTGTTTCCTCAGAGACTATTATTGCTACTGCATCAGATTCTTCTGTAATTCCTACAGCAGCTCTATGTCTCATTCCTAAGCGCCCTGGTAATTCATTACTATTACTTACTGGCAAAACACTTCTGGCACTTATTATTTTATTGTTTCTTATTATAACAGCTCCATCATGCAAAGGGCTATTTTTGTAAAAGATACTTTCAATCATTGGTACTGAAATTGCTGCATTCATTTCAACACCACTCTCAGAAAAAACAGCTAAATCATCCATTTGAGTTACAATCATAATGGCGCCTGTTTTTGTTTTGGCCATATCTTCACATGCTTTTGCAATAGCGTGTGTATTTAAATGATTATCATGTTCTATAGAAAAATTGAATTTTAATAACCCTTTTTTTGTTATTACTTTCCCTTTTCCAATCATCATAAGAAATTTTCTAAGCTCTTGCTGAAAAACAATTGCGAGAATAATTACTCCAACCCCAATAAATTGACCTAAAATTTCGCTTAGAAGTTGGAAATGAAAAGCTGAGACTACTTTCCATAAAAGATAAATAGCTGCTAACCCAATAAAAATATTAATTGCAACAGTCCCTTTTACTAGCTTGTAAAACTGATAAATTAAGATAGCAACAAGTGCAATATCTATAATTTCAATAATACCTATTTCTAAAAATTCCATTAACAATTATTTTTTGCGAATGTAGTAATTTTAACACATTCAATTGCTTCCTTGACATCATGCACTCTTAAAATATTTGCTCCATTTTGCAGAGCTATAGTGTTTGTAATGCTTGTCCCGTTTAGTGCGTGTTGTGGAGTTGTATCTAGTAATTTGTAAATCATAGACTTTCTTGAAGTCCCTACTAAAATGGGCAATTCAAGACATTTAAAAGCCTCTAAATTATTTAATAGTTGATAATTGTATTCCATGGTTTTGCCGAACCCAAAACCTGGATCAACAACCATTTTATAAAATCCTAATTGGTGTAATTTACTAATATTATTTTTAAAGTAATGGATAATATCCTGCGTTATATTTTTGTAAGATGGATTGTTTTGCATGTTTTGAGGCGTTCCTTGCATATGCATCATTACATAGGGTACATTTAGTTGCGCAATGGTAGCAAACATATTTTTATCAATCTCTCCAGCAGAGATGTCATTGATAATATTGGCTCCAGCCTGTATGCATTCTTTTGCAGTATTTGCCCAGAATGTATCTATCGAAATAGTAATCTTATCAAAGGTATTTTTTAACAATTTGATTATGTGTAAGAGTTTTTGTAGTTCCTCTTCTGATGAGATTTGAGTTGCTCCTGGCCTTGATGATTGTGCGCCAATATCAATTATTGACGCTCCTTCATCTAGCATAGTTTTGCACTTTAAAATTATTTGTTCTTCATGTAGATATTGGGCTCCATCATAAAAGGAGTCTTCAGTTAGATTTAGTATTCCCATGACAATTGCATTGTCTGTTGAAAAAATGCTTGAATTGCTTTTTGAGTTTGTGGCTTTCAATTTCATAATTGATGTATATTTCGGCATTATTAAAGGGAAAGATTATATGGAGCAAACAATTACCGAATACGATTCAATAATAAAAAATTGTAAGGACATTTTCGCAAAGAAAATGAAAGATTATGGTAGTGCATGGAGAATACTAAGAATCAGCTCGTTAACTGATCAGATTTTCATCAAAGCTCAAAGGATTCGTTCGATTGAGCAAAAAGGCTTTCAAAAGATTGAAGAAGGACCAAAAAATGAATTTATAGGAATAGTTAATTATGCAATTATTGGTCTTATTCAATTGGATCTTGGTGTTAGCGAGCAACCAGAGGAAATCGATTGTAATGAGGTTATGAACAACTTTGAGAAACATGTAACTATTGCTAAAGAATTGATGCTGGCTAAAAATCATGATTATAGTGAAGCTTGGAAAGATATGCGTGTAAGTTCGCTTACTGATTTAATCCTGCAAAAGCTGCTTAGAGTTAAGCAAATTGAAGATAATAAAGGATCCACTTTAATTTCTGAAGGGGTAGATGCTAACTATTTAGATATGCTAAATTATGCTGTTTTTGCGTTAATAAAACTAAACTAATTTATGAAAACACAAAATAACCAAATAGTACTTACTTTAAGAATATTGATTTCAGCTTTGTTTTTGCTTTCTGTAGTTGCAAAACTGTATCCAATACCAATGTATGGAATCACAAAAATATTTGAGCAAGGGCAATTAATCCCAATGGGATTTTCAGAAAGTTTGGCTCCTTATTTTTCTAGATTTATTATTGGTGCAGAATTATTTCTTGCAATTACAATTTTATTTAATAACTATTTGAAAAAGATAATAGTCCCACTTGCTTTTATTATGGTTGCTGTGTTTAGTATTCATTTATCTACTCAGATCTTCGGTAATTCTGAGAATTGTGGATGTTTCGGAGAGTTAATTCCTATGACACCTTTAGAGGCACTCATTAAAAATATATTAACTTTAATTGTTTTAGCTTTTATTTATAAAAAATCAGAGGATATTACCGGGAGACTCTCAAATTTAATGATATTATTTCTGTTAATTTCTACTCTAATGTTTGCTTTTCTTCCTATTTCATCACAAAGCAAATCTGAAGGAAATAGTTTTATTTCTTTTGTAGATAATGAAGATTTTGTAAATTCAGGAGAAAGAAAGATTTTATGCTTTTTTGATGCGGGCTGCGAACATTGTCAGCATGCCGCAAGGAGCTTAGATTCGCTTTCTAACTTAACTGATGATTTTCCTCAATTACATATTATCTTTTCAGATGCTGAAGAATATAATATCCCATCATTCTTTGAATTTACAGGAAGCAAATATCCATATCAAGTAATGCCTCAGCATAATTATGATACTGATGAAATTGATAGCTATATGGAAATTACTTTTCCTGATTATGATAATCCAGTTGTTATTCTATATGATGGAGTAAGACAAGTTAGGCTTTATGAGGGTACAGGAGAAAGAGCATTTTCCCCTCAAGACTTAAAAAGAATTTTAGAAAGTAAAAAATAACATTTGATCACATACATTTTTAAAAAGATAACTTATGGCATCCTTGTTTTATGGGGGGTACTTACATTAGTTTTCTTTTTATTTAATGTATTGCCTGGAGATCCTGCTCGTATGATGCTG
Source organism: Bacteroidota bacterium (assembly GCA_036139835.1). Taxonomy (GTDB): domain Bacteria; phylum Bacteroidota; class Bacteroidia; order Flavobacteriales; family BACL11; genus BACL11. The sequence continues at coordinate 17,585 of JAYZYW010000042.1, read as the reverse complement.
GATAAGCGTGAAGATTCAAATCAGTTAGCCATTATAAAACATAAGTATGGTTTTGATCGTTCGTTAGGAGAGCAATATGCTCTGTATTTGAATGATATTTCACCTTTATCAATTCATCATAATAATGTTGCTGCTTTTACTTCTTTAATTAATGGCAAATATCAATTCAAACGATTATTTTCTATTGCTGATTACACACTAGTTTTTAAAGTTCCTTATCTTAGGGAGTCTTTTGTGCGAACTGGGAGACCTGTTACAATAATATTAGGAGATGCTTTTAAAAACACTTTTATTTTAGCACTTTCTTCTATAGCTCTTGCGTTGTTTTTAGGATTGATTTTAGGCGTGTTTTCTGCATTATATAAGGATACCTTTATGGATAATTTAATCTTGTCTGTTTCAGCGTTAGGAATGTCATTACCTTCTTTTTTTGCTTCTATTATTATTGCTTGGTTTTTTGGTTTTGTTTTGCACAAATACACTGGTTTAAATATGACGGGGAATCTTTATGAGGTTGATGATTATGGAAGAGGATCATTCTTACAAATTAAAAATTTAATATTACCAGCAGTTACGCTAGGTATTCGACCATTATCAGTAATAATACAACTTTGTAGAAACTCATTATTAGAAGTGTTATCTATGGATTATGTTCGTACCGCAACAGCTAAAGGATTAAGTAAATTTACGGTAATTTTTAAGCATTCTTTAAGAAATGCATTAAATCCAGTACTTACAGCTGTTTCAGGCTGGTTTGCATCCATGTTAGCTGGAGCCGTTTTTGTGGAATACATCTTTGCTTGGAATGGGATCGGAAAAGAAATAGTAGATGCTTTAAATAAAATGGACTTACCTGTTGTTATGGGTTCAGTGCTATTTATTGCTTCAATTTTTGTAATAATAAATATAATAGTAGATTTAATTTATGGGTGGCTTGATCCCCGAATAAGACTTAGTTAAAATGAGAAAAAATATAGTTGTAGGAAATTGGAAAATGAATTTAAATAGATTTGAAGGGATTACTCTTGTGGAGGAGGTTTTAAAGAAGTTGTCATCAGCAAACAAAACAGAAGTAGTTTTTGCTCCTTCATTTGTTCATTTATATAAAGTGACAAAATTGTGTGCCAACACAGCCAATGTATTTGCAGCATCACAGGATTGTAGTGCAAGTAAGAAAGGGGCTTTCACTGGGGAGGTCTCAGCTGAAATGATAGTTTCATATGGTGCTAAATATGTCATTTTAGGACATTCTGAGAGGAGAGCTAATTTTAATGAAACAAATGAACTATTAAAATTAAAAGTTGAGCAAGCATTTGCAAATAATTTAGAAGTAATTTTTTGTTGTGGAGAGAGTTTAGAACAAAGGGAAGGCGGAGTGCATTTTGAATGGATTAGATCACAGATTTTGGAAAGTTTATTTCATTTATCAGCAGCAGAATTTACTAAAATTGTTATAGCATACGAACCTATTTGGGCAATTGGAACTGGGATTACAGCAAGCTCAGATCAGGCGCAAGAAGTTCATAGCTTTGTCAGAAGTGTTATTGAAGCAAAATATGGCAGTGAGATTGCCCAGAATACTTCAATTTTATATGGAGGAAGTTGTAATTCTTCAAATGCTGTCGAGCTATTTTGTCAACAAGATATTGATGGGGGATTGATTGGTGGAGCATCATTAGATGCAGATAATTTTGTGTCAATAATTAATTCATTTTAATGGAATATACTGAGGTTAATATCAGATTAAAGGAAGTTAATCCATTTGCAGATATTTTAGTTGCAAAACTAAATGAAATTGAATTTGAATCTTATGCTGAATATGAAAATGGAATAAAAGCATATGTGCAAACTCAACGATTCAATAAAGATATTGTAAAAGAAATTATATCTGAGATTTCAGAGTTAACAGAACTTTCGTTTACAATAAGTAAAATAAAACAGGAAAATTGGAATGCGCAGTGGGAAAGAAATTATACTCCTGTTGTTATTAATGAGAATTGTGTAATTCGCGCTCATTTTCATAATGCTATTACAGATGTTAAATATGAAATTATTATTACGCCTAAAATGTCCTTTGGTACTGGACATCATGAAACTACATTATTAATGATGAATGAAATGTTTGATTTGGATTTTAAAGAAAAATCTGTTTTAGATATGGGAAGTGGTACTGGTGTTCTGGCAATTTTAGCATCAAAACTAGGTGCTAGAGATTTAGTCGGAATTGATTTTGATTATTGGGCATTTCAGAATGCTAAGGAGAATGCGGGATTAAATAATATTTCAAATATTCACTTTATTCATGGTGATGAAAATGTTCTTGGTAACGAAAAATATGATGTTATTTTAGCAAATATTAATAGGAATAGCATACTTGATAATATTGAAATTTATGCAAGTGTAATGAAAGATGCTGCAAGAATTCTTTTAAGTGGATTTCTAGAAAAGGATATTCCTTTAATTTTAGAGAAAACTGCAAAATTTGGTTTGGAATTAGTTGGCTTAAAAAATAAAAAAAAATGGCAAATGCTACATTTAAAAAGAGTTTAATACTGTTTGTATTTGCTCTACTTTTTTCTTTAACTGCTTTTTCTCAGAAGAAGGAGAAACTAAAGGAATTCTCAAATGAATTTTCATCTTACCTTTCAGAGTTAGATGGATTTATGACAGCTACTGATAATGATGAGCTAAAATCTGTTTATAAAAAATTCTTAAAGAATTCGGAGACTTTATCAGAAATAGAAAAAGTAAATATAGTTCAGATTTCTAATAAGATGTTATCAAAGAGGTTAAGACCAAATCCTCATTTCTCCAAGTTTTTATTAGCAATTATTAGTGTGAATAATAGTGATAAAGGAGATGCCTTGTTGTTAGAATGGCTGAAGGTTGTTGGAGAAACAGTAGATGGTACTACTACTAAGAAATTAATATTATTTTGTGCATTTACTATTGATTTGGTGAGCAAAAATATCTTAAGGGCAAGTAAATCAGCTCAGTGGAGGGTAAGTAGTACTGATTTTCATTTTGCATTTGAAATGATTGAACCAGTAATTATTTTTGATATTCCATTCGATTTAAGCTGTTCTTCTTCTGATGGTTCTTACACTATTTTTGGTACTAAAGGAAAATATTACTTCGTTTCAACTAAATGGTATGGGCAAGATGGGTTGATGAATTGGGAATCATATGGATATTCAAAGGATTCAGTTTTTGCTGAGGTTCAATCATATAAGATAGATACTAGAAAAAGTGAAGTTGTTGCGGATTCCTCCATTTTTTATAATAAGTATATTTTTTCAGAACCGATTGTTGGACAAGTAGTCAATAAACTTACTAAAGGAAAACAAGCTGAGATGTATCCTAGATTCATTTCTTATAGTAAGAATGTAGAGCTTAAAGAAATTTTTCCAAATATTGATTATAGAGGAGGGTATAAAATCCAAGGAAAAGAATTTGTTGCAGATGGTGGCGATTATGCTGAGGCAAAAATTGTTTTTAAAAGAAATGGCAAAGAAGTTTTTATTGCAAATGCAGATAGATTTAGTATAGGTTCTGATAGAATAGTTTCCCAATCAGCTGGTGTTAAAATTTTCTTTGATAATGATTCTATTTATCATGCAAATATTCATTTTAAATATATTGATAGTAAAAGGCAATTGCAATTATATAGAGATGCAAATGGGTTATCAAGTGCTACTATGTTAAACACTTATCATAACCTTACTATGGATTTTGAGTTATTAGAATGGAATATTGATCAAGATATTATTACCTTTGGATCATTACCTGGTACAGCTGTATCTAAAGTTTCTTTTGAGTCTGTTGCAAGATTTGATAGCGCTCTACATATAATATTAGGGGGTATTGATGCTGTACATCCTTTATTTTTACTTAATAATTATGTCCAAGAGAAACAGGAGGAGGAAATTTATGTAGCAGATTTTGCTCGTTTTGCACGTTTTCCGCTACATCAAATTCAGACTTTACTGATTAGATTGTCTAGATATGGGTTTATATTTTATGATTTTGGTTTAGAAAGAATTACTGTGCTTCCTAAATTATATAATTATGTCGCTGCTGCCTCTGATTTAGGTGATTATGATGTCATTTCATTTAATTCTATTGTTAAACCAGCAGACTATAAAACAGGAGATAAACATTTGGTAAATGCTGCATTAAATTTAGAAACAAAGGATTTGAATATTATAGGTATTCATAATGTTGAAGTAAGTAAAAAAAGAGGTGTGTATTTATATCCAAAAAATGGATTGGTTGTTGTGAAAAAAAATAGAGATTTTATTTTTAATGGTCAAGTTTTTGCAGGTAAGGGGAGATTAAAGCTGTTTGGTAGAGAGTTCTTATTTCATTATGATGATTTTAAAGTTGATTTAAATCATATTGATTCTGTTCAACTTTCTGTGCCAGTACAGCCAATAAAAAAAGATATGTACGGCAATGCTATGTTAACACCTATTAAAACAGTAATAGAAGCAGTAACAGGTGATCTTAGAATTGATGATCCAACCAATAAATCAGGAATTAGAAAAGATAGTTTTCCTGGATTTCCTATTTTCCGCTCCCATTATGATTCGTATGCCTATTATGATAAAGAATCAATTTATGATGGTGTGTATAACAGAGATAGATTTTCATTCCATTTAGATCCTTTTGAGATTGATAGTTTAGATAATTATACAGGAAAAGGCTTATCGTTTTCGGGTGTTTTTGAATCTGCAGGTATCTTTCCAACTTTTAACGATACTTTGAGGTTACAAGAAGATTATTCTTTAGGATTTACTCGAAAGACTCCTGATGATGGGTTTGTAATTTATGGTGGTAAAGGGAAGTATTATCATGATATTCATTTGAGCCATAAAGGGTTAAAAGGGAGCGGTGATCTTGAGTATCTGACATCAAAAGCAAGTGCTGATGAGATTTTCTTTTTCCCTGATTCAACTAACCTTTACACGCAAGTATTTGCAATTACTGAGGTTGCAATAGGTATTGAGTTCCCTGATGTAAAGAATACTGAGACGTATGCTCATTTTGAACCGTATAATGATAGATTAAATATTTATAAAACAAAAGATGAATTTGACTTTTATCAATCTCAAGTTACTTTTAATGGGAATCTATTAATGCGACCAACTGGACTCACAGGTGCTGGTATTATGTCTCTTGATAAAGCGAAGGTCAATGCTAATCTGTTTACTTATAATGCAAATTGGTTTGGTTCTGATACTGCTAGTTTAAGAGTGTTTGAAGATGGGGGGAATTTAGCTTTTAAGGCAAATAATTTAAAGACTCATATCGATTTAGTAATGCGTGAAGGAATTTTTAATTCTAATGGTTCGGGTTCTTATGTAGAGCTTCCCGCAAATCAATATATATCGTATATTGACAAGTTGAGATGGCGCATGGATGAAGAATCTTTAACATTAGGGGATGAAGTTGCTAGTGGCGCAGGCTCTGAATTTGTGTCTATTCATCCTACTCAAGACTCCTTAAGCTTTTTTGCAAAAACTGCTTTTTATAGTTTAAAGGATTATATAATTCATGCAGATGGAGTGGAAAATATAGCAGTTGCTGATGCAATAATTTATCCAGATTCAGGTATAGTGACTATTGCAAAAAAAGCTGTAATTGAAACTTTGTATGGGGCTAATATTTTAGCAGATGATTTAACGGAATACCATACATTTACTAATGCTACTGTAAATATAAAATCAGCACATAATTATACAGGAAATGGTGATTACACTTATAAAGATGCTACGAATAATGAACAACAGATTTTCTTCAAAGAAATAAAAGTAGATGAGGATACAATAACAATTGCTAGAGGGGATGTTGCTACAGATAAGGTATTTCATATTGATAGTAAGTTTGATTTTAAAGGAAGTGTTGATTTAATTGCTGATCAGAAAAATCTAACTTTTGATGGATACTTTATGGCAAATCATGATTGTGCTTTATTGGATAAAGAATGGATAAAATTTAGATCAAAAGTTGATCCTAAGAATATAAAGTTTACATTGGATGAAAAAATATATAATGAGGCAGATGATCTTTTGTCAGCAGCACTTGTTATGAGTTTTGATTCTACAGATTTCTATTCAACATTTTTAAGTAAAAAGAAGCGTACGGCACTTGATGTAAGTGTACTTTCAGCTTCTTATACTTTGCAATATGATAATAAGAAATCTGCATATATTGTTGGTGGCCCTGATGTTTTTGCAAATTATTATACTTTATATGATAAAACTTGTGCTACATCTGGAGAAGGAATTATGGATTTAAATCTTAATTTAGGACAAGTTAAACTTCAATCTATTGGAAATGTTACGCACAATATACATTCTCAAAAAACAGAATTAGAAGGTTTCTTGATGTTGGATTTTTTCTTTTCAGAAGATGCTTTGAAAGTTATGGCAGAGGATTTGTATGGGGCTCCTGGTGAAGAACTGTTTGAATATGATGAGAGTTTTGCGAAAAATTTAGCTAGGGTTGTAGGGAAAGAAAGGGGTGAGATTTTACTTGTTGATTTGGAAATGACCGATGAATATTCTAAGTTTCCAGATGAGATGAAACATTCCATTGTATTTGCAAAAACAACATTGAAATGGGATAATGAAAATAAAGCGTATATCGCAAGAGGGGCTATTGCGGTAAGTAGTATTATGGATAGGCAAGTTAATTCAACAGTTGAAGGTTATTTAATTATTGAAAAAGGACAGAATACTGATGTGCTAACTATTTACTTGCTGACAGACCTCTATGATGAATATTATTTTCAATATAAAAATGGTGTAATGCGTGCTTGGTCAACTAATCCAGATTTCACTACAGCAATTAATGAGATAGATGCAGAAAAAAGAAAGCCTAAAAGAAGTAAGGGTGCCCCAGCTTATCGTTATATGTCTGCTTCTGATGATATTACTGAGAAGTTTTTAAAACAAATTAAGAAAAAGTATTAATTATTATCTTTCCAGCTCTTAAATGATCACTTTAGAAATTGTATTATTAGTGTTACTTGCCTATTTAACAGGAGCATTTCCTTCTGCAGTTTGGGTAGGTAGAACTTTTTATAATATTGATGTTCGTGAATATGGAAGTGGAAATGCTGGTGCTACAAATACTTTTCGTGTATTAGGTAAAGTAGCAGGTATTCCTGTGCTTTTTATGGATATTTTTAAAGGATGGTTGGCTGTTAATTATGCTGGGTTAATTCGTGACACATCTTCATTGCCTTCTGAATTATTTTTTGAAAATCAGTTAGCTTTTGGTATTGCTGCAGTAATTGGGCACTTGTTTCCTATCTATACTGGATTTAGAGGAGGCAAGGGTATTGCAACCATGTTTGGACTTTTAATTGGGTTAGAGTTTTACGCAGCATTGTTTTCTTTTTGTTTATTTATTTTTACTCTTATGATTTCAAGATATGTTTCGCTTGCTTCAATGATTGCATCTATGGCTTTTCCATTCTTTGTTATGATTTTTTTAAACTCTACTAATGAGTCTTTAAATTTGTTTGCAATTTTTGTTCCAATTTTATCGTTAATAACTCATCAAAAAAATATTGAGAGATTAATAAGAGGAGAAGAAACAAAAGTTAAATTTGGTAAAAAATAATTACTATGAAAAAGTCACCTAAATTGTCATCTAAAGCTTGTGCTGCTAAAACTTCAGAGAAAGCTCTTTATTTAATTAATGATGAATACAATACTTTTGAACATGTAATTAATTGTTTAGTTACAATTTGTGAGCATAATGAATTGCAAGCTGAACAATGTGCTTTTCTTGCACATTACAAAGGAAGTTGTGAGATTGCTATTGGAAACATGCAAGATTTAATTCTATTACAAGAAGATTTAGCGCTTTATGGATTAGATGTAGAAATTTTTTAATTAAGAAGATTTCGTTACTAAATAAATTATATTTGCCACCGTTTTAGGACTCGTAGCATAACTGGATAGTGCACTAGATTACGGCTCTGGAGGTTGGGGGTTCGAATCCCTCCGAGTTCACAAACAATAAAGATCTCAGCACTAAGTTTCTGGGATCTTTTTACTTTACAACTTTTATTATCACAGATTTTCCTAGTTCTAGCTGAGTTATTATAGGATATTTTGTTTTATTGTCCATTAACTCAATACGGCTTGTGTTGGGTGGTGATGTCCCTATATTTATTGCTTTTATCTCAATAATGTTTTCTCCTTCTTGTAATCTGGATGTTATTTTCTTTTGTTTATTTTTTGTTTCAAAATTATCCAGGATCATCTTGTTGTTTATTTTTAATTCTATTTTATCTCCATCTTCTTTGTTGGCATCCCAAATAAATAATGTGATCTTTTTACTTTGCCAGTTTATAACGAAATTATCTCCATTTTTCAGAATTTTTGTTTTTTGTACTAAGGGTTTTTTATTATCTTTCTCTTGGGACTTCTTTTTGATTTTCTTTTTTACTTTTTCAATTTTCTTTTTCAGTTTTTTTTCTTCCATTAGGGTTATTTTCCCGCTAGCACACTCAGTACTGTCTAAAAAGTTTCCTGTAAATTTCCCCTCTAAACGCTTGCTCCCAAATATACCTTTAAAGGATAAGTTCATGTTGATGTAGCAGAAAGTATTTAATGGTGCTTCTGAACTTGTTTGTAAAATTTGAGTTTCTTGCAATTGAAAAGATTTATCAGATTTAAAATATAACCCAGTAATTTCACTTATTGTTTCGTCTTTTGTTCCAATATTTGTAATTGAGGAACCGCTTACTATACCTCTTTCCTCAATAAGCTCAAGTTTAAAACTAATAGGCGTATTGTCACTAAGAATTAAAGTGCCTAAGTAGTTAATTGAATTTTGACTAAATCCTAAGTTTCCAAATAATAGGAGAAAGAAAATAATAAGTCTCATACAACAAAATTAGTAACATAAATGGAATTGTTAATAAAAAAAAGACTATATTATATTTAATTATTAGGTTAATTTTGATATTATTGTATATATTAATCTTTTAAATATATAATATGAAAAAAATAGCATTTTTATTATTTCTATTATTTACATTAAGTTCTATTTCTTATGCTTCCTTCCCTGTTACAGAAAATGGAAAAACAGTACAATATTCTGTTGTAGATAATTCAGATTTAACATTTGAAGCTCCTATAAGAAGAGGTGGCCCTGGTATGGGTATAGCTGCTTTGTGTTGTGGGATTCTTGGATTCTTCTTTTTGCCATTTTTACTAGGCCCATTAGCGATTGTTTTTGGAGCACTTGGCTTAAAAAATGAAGGAAGGGGGATGGCTATTACTGGACTAATTCTTGGTATTATTCAGGTTCTTCTTGTGTTAATTGTTCTTGTGATAGTTGGAGCTGCTCTTAGTGCTGGTCTGTATTAAATGGGATAGATTTTTTATGAGAAATGGGTTATATTTAAAGTATTGAAATCTATTTTGTTGAAATTTCCCGAACTCATCATTAGGAGATTTTGATTTTTCCAATTTAGCATTTTTAAATGCTTCTCTAATTTTGTTGAGTCAGTAAATACTAGTAAATCTTCACGCCCAAAAGCATTATGCACTTGCTCTTTTGTAATTGCTTCTAAGTTTTTATGGGCAATCGCTTTAGGGTTAAAATAAATAATTGCAGTATCTGGCTCATTCATAGATCTTTTGTATTGTTTTAGAAATTTTTCATTTAAACTACTGAAAGTATGAAGTTCCATACAAGCTACTAATTTTCTATTGGAAAACTGCTTTTTCATTGCTGCAGATGTTGCTTTTAACTTAGACGGGGAGTGAGCAAAATCCTTGTAAATTGCAGAAGTTTCCGTGCTTTTTACTAATTCTAGCCTATTTGAGGCACCTTTGAAAGTTGATATTTTTTTATAGAAATCTTTATCTGAAACGCCAATCTCATTACATACTAGTTTCGCAGCATTTAAATTTTGCAAGTTATGATTTCCGAATATTAAAAGTTCTGTGTCTTCTAATGATGTTATTCCCTCTTTTATTGTGTGTTTAGGTGTTGAATAAGCAATTAATTTACATTTAGTATTTTCTTTTGCAAGTTTGTTTAATTCCTCATCTTCTGAGCAATAAATTAGTGCCTCTTTCACCATATTTTTAAAGATTCGAAACTGATTTACATATATATCAAAAGTTGGAAATACATTGACATGATCCCAAGAAATGCCACTAATCACAGCTATATCTGGTTGGTATAAATGAAATTTTGGTCTTCTATCAATTGGGGAGCTTAAGTATTCGTCGCCTTCTAATATTATGATAGGAGCATCATGAGTTAATTTCACCATAGTATCAAATCCTTCCAATTGTGCACCAACCATAAAATCACAATCAATATTTAAATTTTCAAGCACATGTAAAATCATTGCAGTAATGGAAGTCTTTCCATGGCTACCTCCTATTACAATTCGCTTTTTATTTTTACTTTGCTCATAAATATATTCAGGATAAGAAAAAATAGGAATACTTAATTTTCTGGCTTTTTTTAATTCTGGATTATCTTCTCTTGCGTGCATTCCTAGAATAATTGCATCTAAATCAGAAGTAATTTTAGAAGGATCCCATCCTATTTTATTTGGTAGTAAATTATATTTTGCTAAGCGTTCTTTACTTGGGCTAAAAATGGCATCATCACTTCCTGTAATATGAAATCCTTTATGGTGAAGAGCTAAAGCCATGTTATGCATTGCACTTCCGCCAATTGCAATCAAATGTATCTTCATTTTGGAGAAATTTATCTGAAATTAAAAGTAGAAATTAATAGTAATTGTTATTTTTGAAAAGCCAAAATTTACTAACATGCAATTGTATACAATAGATACAGGATTTTTTAAATTAGACGGAGGAGGAATGTTTGGAGCCGTTCCAAAAGTAATTTGGAGTAGAACCAATCCCGCTGATGAGAATAATTTATGTTCCTGGGCTATGCGTTCACTTTTAATTGAAGATGGCGATAGACTTATTTTAATTGATAACGGAATAGGCGATAAGCAAGATGATAAATTTCTAAGACATTATTATTTGCATGGGAATGTAAATTTACATTCATCTTTAGCAAAACATGGTTTTTCAGCTGATGATGTAACGGATGTATTTCTTACCCATTTACATTTTGATCATTGTGGAGGTAGTGTAAAATGGAATAAAGATAGAAGTGGTTTGGAAATGGCTTTTAAGAATGCCAAGTATTGGAGTAATGCGGATCATTGGAAGTGGGCTACTGAACCAAATAATCGAGAAAAAGCTTCTTTTTTAAGAGAGAATATCATCCCAATACAAGAATCTGGCCATCTAAATTTTGTAGAAAATGAGAAAAATATATTCAATAATTTTGATGCAATTTTTGTAAATGGACATACTGAAGGACAGATGATTCCTCATATAAATTATAAAGGGAAGACAATAGTGTTTGCAGCCGATCTATTACCAAGTATAGGACATATACCTTTGCCTTATATCATGGCTTATGATACTAGACCATTACTTACTTTAACAGAAAAAGAAAAGTTCCTAAAAAATGCTGTAGAACAAGAATACATTCTATTTTTGCAACATGATAATTATAGTGAATGTTGCACTGTTAAGCAAACTGATAGAGGAGTGAGATTAAAAGACACTTTTAAACTAACAGAGATTTTATAAAATGAAGAATATTTTTAAACAGCACCCAAATTCTATAGGAGAAACTTATTTGCAGCATTTTGTAAAAGCTTTTGGTTTTGGAGTCAAATTAATATTGATAGCTGTACGAGTATTTATTCATGCTGTATTCCCTTGGTGTTTTGAGCATAGTACTAGTGATCAGATTAGTAAATTAAATGATATTTTGCAAAGCAGAAAGAATTTTATGAATTCAGATAAGAATTAAATACATTCCAACTATTACTGAAATTACCTGTATCGTCAAACTCTTCTCTTTCTGATAATAACCTGTAAAGAGTAATTTTCTTGCCATCTTTTTCTGTAATTAAAAGATTCTCATAATCATTAATATCAGCATCCTTAGGTAATGTTTTTATATAACCAATTTTTTCTAAGGAGGATGTTTTTTTTTCTGACATTTATTAAGTTACTGCAGCAAATTTAAAGATTATTTTCTTTAATACGGAAAACTTAGATGATTTGTTATTAGTATTCTAGTATTTTTGCAATATGGAAAATAGTAGAAGGTATAAGGATTTTACATCATTCATTAAGAAGAAATTTGGATCTAGAGTACAAAAAGTATGTATAAATGCTGGTTTTACATGCCCAAATAAAGATGGAAGTAAAGGAGTAGGTGGTTGCACCTATTGTAATAACAACACCTTTAATCCTGATTATTGCAAACCAATTAAGCCGATAAAAGTACAGATTGATGAGGGGATAGCATTTTTTTCCAAAAAGTATAAAGCACAAAAATATTTAGCATATTTTCAAGCATATACAAATACTTATGCTCCACTTAATGATTTAAAAAAAATGTATAAAGAGGCATTGGAACATGAAGACGTTATAGGTTTAGTTATTGCTACCCGTCCAGATTGTATTAAAGATGATGTGTTGGATTATTTGCAGCGATTGGTAAATAAAGGATATTTTATAAAGTTAGAATTTGGATTAGAATCGACAAATAATCAAACTCTTAAAACTATAAATAGATGTCAGACTCATGAGGATGCAATTGATGCATTTAAAAGAGCAGATGGTAGAGGTCTTCATTTGGGAGGGCATTTAATTTTAGGGCTGCCAGGAGAAACAAAAGAGGATATGCTAGAACATGCGTGTAAAGTTTCTGATTTACCTATAAATACATTAAAAGTTCATCATCTGCAAATTGTAAAATACACTATGATGGCTCATCAATTTAAAAACACTCCTGAAATGTTTTCATTTATGCAACTAGAAGAGTATATAGATTTAGTTGTAGATTTTATCGAGTTATTAAATCCAAATATTATTTTAGAAAGATTTTTTAGTGAGTCCCCAGCTAGTATGTTGATTCATCCAAAATATGGCTTAAAGAATTTTGAAGTCAAGCATTTAGTTGAAAAGCGTTTAGAGGAAAGAAATGCTTTTCAGGGAAAATTATTTCAAATCTCTCATTAACTTTTCAATTCCCATCCAAATTAAAATTATAGGCCAATATGTTCTAATAAGATCTGCCACTGAAATGTCAACATAGCCTAGATTATCTAATAGGAAAACAATACCTGTAATAATTAATAATATAGAGATTCCGATACTTTTTTTCATCTTTTAGATTTTAAAAATTTTAATAACTATTTTTGTAACGCTAAAAATAACAAAATATGTCAGATGATAAGAAAATAATTTTTTCAATGACTGGACTTTCTAAGTCCTTTAACAATAATAATAACCAAGTATTAAAGGATATTTATCTATCCTTTTTCTATGGGGCTAAGATTGGAATTATAGGGCTTAATGGTTCGGGTAAATCAACACTTTTAAAAATAATTGCAGGTGTAGAGAAATCTTATCAGGGAAATATTACTTTTTCAGATGGCTATAAAGTTGGATACTTGGAGCAGGAACCTAAACTAGATGATAGCAAAACGGTTATGGATATTGTAAAAGAAGGAATGCGAGAAGCTGTCGATACTTTAGAAGAGTATAATGTTATAAATGCTGCTTTTGAATTGCCTGAGAATTATGAGAATGCTGATAAGATGGAAAAGTTAATGAAAGAGCAAGGCGTACTTCAAGATAAAATTGAAGCTCTTGGTGCTTGGGATATTGATACCAAACTAAATATAGCAATGGATGCTTTAAGATGTCCAGAACCAGGCACTCAAATTTCAGTGCTTTCAGGAGGAGAAAGAAGAAGGGTTGCACTTTGTCGTTTGTTATTACAAGAACCAGAAATTTTATTATTAGATGAGCCAACAAACCATTTGGATGCAGAATCTGTATTATGGTTAGAACAACACCTTTCAGAATATAAAGGAACTGTAATTGCTATTACCCACGATAGATATTTTTTAGATAATGTTGCTGGTTGGATTCTAGAATTAGATAGAGGAGAAGGAATTCCTTGGAAAGGGAATTATTCATCATGGCTTGAACAGAAAACAAAAAGATTAGCTCAAGAGGAAAAGACTGAAAGTAAAAGAAGAAAAACGCTTGAAAGAGAGTTGGAATGGGTACGAATGTCACCAAAAGGAAGACGTACAAAATCAAAATCTCGTTTGAGTAATTATGAAAAATTACTAGGTGATGAAGGGAAACAGAAAGAGGATAAGATTGAATTATATATTCCTCCAGGGCCAAGATTGGGAAGTCATGTAATTGATGCAAAAGGCGTAAGTAAAGCATTTGGCGATAAATTGTTATATGAAAATCTAGAATTCACATTACCTCCAGCTGGTATTGTGGGTATTATAGGACCAAATGGGGCAGGAAAAACAACTTTGTTCCGTATGATTATGGAGCAAGAAACTGCAGATACTGGCACATTTAAAGTAGGAGAGACTGTAAAGATTGCGTATGTAGATCAGCAACATGCTGATATTGATATGGAAAAAACAATTTGGCAGCAAATTACAGGAGGACAGGAACAAGTAAGTATTGGTGGGAAATTGATGAATTCTAGGGCTTATGTAGCTAAATTTAACTTTAATGGTTCCGATCAAAATAAAAAAGTGGGTGTGCTCTCAGGTGGGGAGCGTAATCGTCTGCACTTAGCCATGACTTTAAGGCAAGAGGCAAATGTGCTTTTATTAGATGAGCCAACTAATGATTTAGATGTAAATACATTAAGAGCATTGGAGGAAGGATTAGATAATTTTGCAGGTTGTGTTGTGATTATTTCACACGATAGATGGTTTTTGGACAGAGTTTGTACGCATATTTTGGCCTTTGAAGGTGATAGTAATATAGTGTATTTTGAAGGTGGTTATTCTGATTATGAAGAAAATCGCAAGAAACGTTTGGGTGATATCTCTCCTAAGCGTATCAAGTATCGTAAACTAAAGAGAGATTAAGCTTAAAAATTTACTTTGGGACTTTGTAAAGCAAAACGCCAGCTAAGACTATATAACATAGGTTAGGGATCCAAACAGCTAGTGCAGGAGCTAGATTACTATTTGTAGCGAAAGTGGTGCTTACTTGCATAAATAGGATGTAAGTAAAGGTAATTAAAATTCCAATTCCTAAATGAATGCCAATTCCTCCTTTTATTTTCTTGCTTGCGATAGCTACAGCAATTAGGGTAAGTATTATAGATGCAAAAGGAAAAGCAGTTCTCTTGTGTTTTTCAATCTTGTGATACACCAATTGCTCACTTCCTTTTAGTTCTTCTTCAGTAATATAATTATTTAGTTCAAACATGTTCATCGTCTCTACAAGGCTTATTCTTTTTGTAAATTCTTTAGGATGCAAGTTGAGTGTAGTGTCTAATTTTTTGCCTTGAGTAATGCTTTCACTGTTATTTAAAAATCTTCTTATCTTATAGTTGTTTACTTGCCATTTTTGGCTAATGCTATCAAATTGGATATAGTCCGATTTCAATTTTGAAATAAGTTTTCCATCATTAAAATTCTCCAAAGTAAATTTATAGCCAATCTCTCTTTTCGAGTTGAAACTTTCCATATAAATATACTGTCCTGGCAATATCTGCATGTGGATATTTTTTGCATTTGAATAGTATTTGTTTTTTAAGTATTTATTTTCAAAATCAATCCGCTTAGTATTTGAAGGCGGTATAATGAAGTTGCCTAAAACAAAAGACAAAATTCCTAAAATAACTGCTGCTACCATAAATGGCCTTAGTAATCTTTTAAAACTCATTCCACTATTTAATATCGCAATAATCTCAGTATTATTAGCCATTTTTGAAGTGAAAAATATAACCGAAATAAAAATAAATAGAGGACTAAAAAGATTTCCAAAATAAGGGATAAAATTAAAGTAGTAGTCTACAATAATAGATTTCACACTAATTTCATGCTCTAAAAAATCATCAATTTTTTCTGAGATATCAAAAATGATGACAATCAGCAATATTAATGTAAGGGTAAAAAAGAAAGTGCCTAAAAACTTTTTAATAATATACCAGTCGATTTTTTGCATTTATAAACGAGTATCTAATTTTTTAACCATCATATTTTTCCAACTAGTAAAGGTTCTTGCCTCTAAGTGTTTTTGTGCTTGTTCCATTAACCATAAGTAAAAGCGGATATTGTGTAAGCTCGAAATTTGTTTTCCTAAAAGTTCATTATTTTTAAACAAATGTTGTACATATGCTTTTGTATAAGTGCTATCTACAAATGAAGTTCCTTCAGGATCTAATGGGTTGTAATCATTTTCCCACTTTTTGTTTTTTAGGTTAATTGTTCCTTCTGAAGTAAAAATCATACCATTTCTAGCATTTCTAGTTGGCATTACACAATCAAACATATCAATTCCAAGTGCTATATTCTCTAAAAGATTGCTAGGAGTCCCTACTCCCATAAGATATCTTGGTTTGTCCCACGGGAGTAATGAACAAACAGTTTGTGTCATCTCATACATCACGTCGTGGGGTTCCCCAACTGATAACCCTCCAATTGCATTTCCTTCTCTTTCAAAACTTGCAATTTTTTCAGCTGATTGTAAGCGTAAATCTTTATAAATACTTCCTTGTACAATTGGAAAGAAACTTTGTTTAAATCCATATTTTTCTTCTGTAGAATCAAATCTTTCACAACATCTTTTTAGCCATCTGTGGGTCCTATTCATAGATCGTTTTGCGTAATCATATTTGCAAGGGTAGGGGGTGCATTCGTCAAAAGCCATAATAATGTCAGCACCTATTGTTCTTTGCATGTCTATTGCATATTCAGGAGTAAAAAAGTGGTAACTGCCATCAATATGAGATTGAAATTTAACTCCTTTTTCTTTGATTTTTCTTGTGCCGGATAAAGAATAAACTTGATAGCCTCCGCTATCAGTAAGTAGCGGTTTGTTCCATCCTATAAATTTGTGAAGTCCTCCAGCTCCTTCAATAATATCAAGCCCTGGTCTTAAATAAAGGTGGTAGGTATTTCCTAATATTATTTGTGCTAATGTGTCTTCCAAAAGCTCATGTTGGTGCACTCCCTTTACGGAACCTGCAGTTCCAACTGGCATAAAGATGGGAGTCTTTATTATTCCGTGTGCTGTTTGAATTTCTCCTAATCTTGCTTTGGACTCTTTATCTTCCTTTAATAATGTAAACTTCATGAGTGCAAAAGTAATTAATTTAATGCTCTAGCATCTAATTATCTAAAATCTATTGTCTATTTTTGCTAAGGTAATTACTGATGCTATCGCTTTAATTTATTGAAGAGGAAAGTCCGGACACCATAGAGCAACATAATGGGTAACGCCCATCTACCGTAAGGTATGGACAAGTGCAACAGAAAGCAAGTACAGTTCGGCTGTAGTGAAATCAGGTAAACTCTATGTGGTGCAATACTATGTATATCAAGATTTAAGAGCTGCTCGCTTTTTCTTGAGGGGTAGGTAGCTTGAGGCAATAGGCAACTATTGTCCTAGATAAATGATAGCACTCTTAGGAGAACAGAATCCGGCTTATGTGTAATT